>NZ_BAXD01000005.1:0-136251 GCF_001310395.1 Halolactibacillus sp. JCM 19043 | reverse complement strand
GATCAAGTCAAGGGCCGAAAAAATGGGGATTGCTGTCTACGTTGTTAATCCCGCTTATACCAGTCAAATTGGCAAGATAAAATATATGAAGCGACTCGGTGTGTCCATTCACATGGCAGCCGCTTATGTCATTGCCCGACGGGCAATGGGCTTTAAAGAAAAACTCCCACCGATGTTGTATTCACTTGTTCCAGAGCAGAAACAAGGTCTACATCATTGGGCCGGGTGGGCGTATATGACACGCACCCTGTCTTTTGTCAGAACGCATGTGTTCTACCAGACAGAACGATTCGAACAAAGCAAGTTGTGTTCCTGGAACACACTATTTCCCCAACAGGCTTTAACAGATGTTGAGAAAATAGGTTTGCGGCGGTTGGAGAGTAGAAAAACCTATGCTTAGTTGAATGAGCATGGGTCGCCTTTAGGGTGTCCTTACGGAATCCCCTTCCTCAAACATTCGTGAGAATGTTAGGTGGGGGTAGTTCAATAACGCATTTAGTGACTCAATAATTTTAACTTCAGTACTAACACCAATGTGCGTTGTTTTTGTTCCGTCATTTACCTCTACATACTCTTTTGGTCTGTTGTAAAATGACAGGCATGATCTTATGAAATATAAAAAAGCCATATAAATCCGCTATACTTATGAGTGACTAAACCAATAAGTTAGAGCAATCTACATGACTCAAGATCATTTTACCAGAGGCAAACGCACATTTAAACACATACTAACGTTATAACGCCTGCTATATCAACGACATTTTTATACTTTCCTATGTTATAAGAAAAGCACCCTTTAACAAAGCTATGCGGCTTTACTAAAGGGTGCTCATGTATTAATCGTCTTTTGAGTGACGCTCACCGACTTGGAATTGTTCTGCATGAGTAAACATATGCTCGACTGTCATCGGCTTATCACCTGTCAGCTGTTTAAAGTCATCTGTATACACATCCATTTTCCCTAATCTAATCGCTTGGGCGAAAGTGACCATGCCTTCAGATGAGAAAGGAGCTTCTGAATCCTTTTTAAATTTACCTTCTGTTGTTCTAGGAACACCCATCGCATCAAAAATCGCATAATTTTCTTCATCGGTAATGGCTTCATATGAGACGTTTTCACCTGTGACGCGATTACCGATCGCCACAAATTCTGTCATGGTCATTAACTCAGCCCCATTAATGTCTAGTGTAGCCTCGTGGTAATCAGTCGATTGTAACGCATACGCGACCGCCTTCGCACAGTCTTTACGTGAGATATAGGCCATTTGTCCGTCGCCTTGGCTGTTTTTTAATACGCCATCACCTTTCACAAAGGTAAAGTAATTCGTAATCATCGCTTCTGCATACTGCGAATTGCGCAAGAAAATATAATCTAGTCCGACACTTTTGATATAGTCTTCTGTGTAAATATGATCGATTTTTTCCACGCTAGGATTTGTTTCATCGCCTGCATTCACTAAAGATGTATAAATGATTTGTTTAACGCCCGCTTCTTTCGCCGCATCCACCACATGTCGATGCGCTTGTTGACGTTTTTCTCCTACGAAAGGCATTGAAATTAACGCTAACTTATCTGCCCCACGAAAAGCATCGACAAGCCCGTCCTTTTTGTTGAAATTCGTCACATGTGTTTCAATCCCTTGTTCGGCATAACTTTTCAAAGCTTCAGGGTTATACCCACAAAAAATAAGCTGATCATTGTCTACCAAATCGACTAAGTATGCCGCTACTTGTGCGCCTAAATTCCCGTCAACACCTGTTAATAATAATTTCCCCATAACACTCTCTCCTTTTTAAAATGATTGATAACTCCATACTACGTGAAGCGTTGAACATAATCTAATATAAAAATCCCATAGCCTATTGGGAAAACCAATCCGGCATATCGTTCATAAATGAGGTTAGTGCTGGGTTATCATTGCCTTTTAAATAACCGATTACTATCTTAAATGTATGCTTTGAATCTTTGAGAGGAATCAGCCTCAGTTCGTCGTTTGAGTGATTGAGTTGATAGTTATCAGGGAAAAATCCAATGACTGATCTGTAAGGATATGGAAAAGTTCTGTTTCAACATCTTCGACTGTTCGAACAATATTCGGCTCATAGCCATCTTCAATCGCATGCTCAATCATCAAATGATACGTATTCCCAATCGTATTCGAATGCAACATAATTAAAGGATGCTTATAGAGCTCCTCCTTAGAGATGGTCTCATGGTTAAACAGTGGATGCTTTCGACTGACGACCGCACAATACCTTCCACTGTAGAGTGTCTGGGTAACAATCTGATCATTGCCTACAAAGGCTGAATCAACGGCGATCGCTAGATCATAGAGACCTTTTTCTAGATATGCCGTCATATCTTTTAACGTCACTTTTGTTAAATCTAATCTCATATTAGGATGTTTCTCGTTTACCTTTGGCATATGAGGTAATAGGCTCTGAATATCCGTCATCGTCGTATACGCCACGCTTAGTAATTGTGGTTGATTCCGTTTAAAATCTAACATTGTCTTCTGCATACGGTTATATTGTTTCCAAATGACGAGCGCCTCTCGATAGAACGTCCACCCAGCTGAGGTCGGTTCTATCGGCATATGTTTCCTATCAATAAGCTTAAGATCAAACGCTTTTTCAATCGAGGCTATTTGTTGACTAATGGTCGTTTGAGAGACAAAATTCTTTTTCGCTGTTTCAGTGAAATTTTTACATTCTACGAGATCAATGAAGTATTTAATTTTTTCAATATTCATCTCTATCGCCTCCATTCTTTTTTAAATTATATCATGAATGATGCCGACTATATGGCCCATACTTTATAAGCATGGCCGTTAAAGCTATCCCTCTAGCTCAATCTAGCACCAAGTGATTTTCAAGTATACACCAGCGATTTGCCGCACAATCTTTTCATTTATCCGAAGATTAACAATTCACATAATACTTTTACTATTCTAACGATTAGATAAATCATTAATTAACTCATTCCATTATGATATACTAGTGAACAGACAAAAATAGAAAGAAGGGAAGTTTATGAAAAAACTACTCGCATTACTTGCATTCACCCTACTGATTGTTGGATGCCAAGCTAATACAGACGATTCATCAGCGTCAAAAGATACAGAGGACATGACGGCTGCTGAAGCAAAACAACAGGAGATCAACACGATTATTGAAGACGGTCGCTACTTTGAAATCAATGGCGCGATTCAAGCGTTAACTGAGGCAGACCTAACAGAAGAAGAGGTCGCTGTCATTAAAGAAACGACGACTGAAAAGTTAATCGCGGAAGTGGATACACTCTCTGAAAGCTTCATTAGTGGAGATTTAGATGTGAACACTTACGGCAATACCTTACGAGACTTCGAAACAATCGAACTAGACGGTGTCCCAGCTAAAGCGGAAGAAGCCCGTACTGAACACAGTGCACTCATCATCTCTCGTCAAGCGTATAAAGACGGTGAAAAATTCTTAGAAATCGAGTATATCGATATGGCTAAGACAGAATTTGAAAAAGTCATCGAATCTGACGTCTTGTATGAAGATGCCCAAGCGCATTTAGACGACATCAACAATATGTAAACAAAAAAGAAACAAGCCCTTAAACACTAGGTGCTTGTTTCTTTTTTTAATCCTCTTAATGAAGCGTTGGTTTCAATGGTTTCTTAACCGCTTTTCTAATCGGACTAACTGTCGGCGTTCTCGTCTTGTCAAATATACCGCGAGCTTCTCCATACCACTACGGCCATAATCTTTTAGTATGTTGCGCACATACAAGCGATCGGTCACCGATAAATCATCCCAAGCATCATTCACTTGTTTGATAGCTAAATACACCACCGGCATCAGTTGTTTATTTGTAAACAAACGTTCATACTCATTCCACTGATTTTTATCTAATAATGATAGGAACAACAAGGGGTCTTGCGTCTCAATCATGAGTGACAGCTGACGGTGACTATGTCTTTTCCTAACCATCATCGTTTTGACTTGACTAAGTACATAAAAGAATTGTTCTAACAGCGGCTTAGGTAAGGTGTATTGCCTCTGTTCTTTATCAATCACCAAATCATCGTCCGCTATTTTGCCGTGATATATGACGGGCTGTCTATCTAATAAGTAGTGTTGTAAGGACGTCTTTGACGCTTGATCATCTATGACAGTGATCGGCGTTGTTAAGATGGTTTGATACGTTTGATTGATTGTATTGATGATAACGATACATTTATAATCTGTCAGTTGGCGTAGCTTTCTTAACATAAGTATCATCAACAAAAAGAAAATAAAAAAGACGACGAGATAAAAAACAGGAACTTCTTCTATCATGAGATCAATAAACGCCATTCACACCCTCACCACCTTTATCATTATTTTCCTAATTTCATACTACCATTTAACGAAACAAGTGCCTAGTCTTTGCCTAAAAGTTTCTTTCGTGAAGATATGTCACTTTTAGTGCAGAAACATCGTCTACTCTTATAATCCGCTCATTTTCTCAATATATTAACGAAAAAGAAGGAACTATAGTATAATGACAAGTAAGTCTTAAACATTCATTGGAGGGTGTGTGCATGGTATTTTTTCAAACCCACGGGTTAACGGGCCCCACAACATTTTTATATCATCACGTCAACGACCTTCAGTTTCCCTTACACTTTCATGTTGCGTACGAATGTATACTTGTCCATGAAGGAATGATTAGCGTTGATATGAATGATACAACCTATAATGTGTCGAAAGAACAACTTATTTTCATTCACAGTCATCAAGTTCATCGTATTACATCAGAGCACCATTCGAAAGTTACCATTCTCTTATTCTCAACCGATTTCATCAGTGATTTTGATCAACAATATAAAGAGCGGTTAGCGACCTCACCTGTCATTTCCTACTCTGCCTTACCAAAGATAGAGAAACTCCAGACGGTGTACCATCAAAAAGCGTTTTTGTATGATGTGCTTTCACGTTTAATCAGTCAATCGAACTTTATCGAAAAAAAAGCAACAATGAATACCACATTACTGCATGATTTATTACTGTATGTTGACAATCATTACGATAAGGATTGTTCATTAAAAAGAGCGGCGACGATCCTTGACTATGACTATACTTACGTTTCTCAAGCATTTAAACAAATGACGTCACTTTCTTTTACTGATTATTTAAATCAATACCGCGTTTCTCAAGCGATTAATAAGTTAACCCATAGTGAGTTAACCATTTCTGAAATTTCTCGTCAGTGTGGCTATGAGACGTTACGGACGTTTAACCGTAATTTCCTTAAATACACGAATATGACGGCGTCAGACTACCGGAAGCAATATACCGCCTCCTAACAATAGATGAAAGTTAGATGAGAAATAGCCAATAACACTTGTAGATTCCGCGAAATTTGTTATAATCTTACTACTTAGAATAAAAATATAATACAGAAAGAAGTTTTGATATGGAAAATAGCCGTTTAAACAAAAAGAAAAATAAAAAGAAATGGTGGATTTTAACCCCCGTCATTATCTTACTCGTCTTATTATTATCGATCGTTGGTTATGGTGTGCATTTATATAACGAGGTTAAAAGCAATGTCAATGACAATATGCATGAAAAAGTTTCTGGTAACGTGATTGATACGGAAAAAACAAAAGAAAAAATCGAGAACAAAGATAATCTTAATATCCTCTTACTCGGTATTGATTCAGAGTCATCTGTCAGTGGTCGTTCGGATGCGATCATTGTCATGACTTTAAAGCCAAATGAAGACAAAATTCAACTCGTCAGTATTCCGCGTGATACTCGGACGACGATTGCTGGTCGCGGAACAGAAGATAAGATCAATCATGCGCATGCATTCGGTGGCCCAGACATGGCGATTGAAACAGTTGAAAATTTCTTAGATATTGATATTGATTATTTTGCGCGGGTGAATATGGATGGTATGGCTGAACTCGTTGATTTAGTCGGTCCAATCACTGTAAATAATGAACTGAATTTTTCTCAAGGTGGCAACACCTTCCCAACCGGCAACATTACCTTAACCGGGGATGAGACGATGAATTTTGTCCGGATGAGAAAAGAAGACCCAAGAGGTGACTTTGGCCGGACCGAACGTCAGCGTAAAGTCATTGAAGGTATTGTAAGAGAAGGTGCGAAAATCGAAAACATCACCCGTATTTCGGATTTACTTGATGTGCTAGGTAACAACGTGAGTACCAATATGACCTTTAGTGATATGACATCACTATTCCAAGGTTACCGTCAAACTGCCTCGAATTTTGAAGACTATCAAATGCAGGGGTCTGGTTCGATGATCAATAACATTTATTATCACATTGTCACTGAAGAGGAAATCAATAAAGTTCATGATTTAATTGAATCTTAATCTAAAAAGCCGCGCATCGACTTATATAAGGTCGACGCGCGGCTTTATTTTTGTCATGCTATCACGCGCTAGGGTCCATTAAGCGGCGTGACGCATCGGTTTTTTAACAAGTGATGGTCGTTTACTAAAGAGAAATGCCACCGCGACAATATTAATGATCGCCGACGGGATAATATACGACGCATTATAGACAAAAGAATAGAGCCAAATATTCATGCCGTCAATGAGTGAATCAAAGAACACCACGCCTGCTAGATAATGACTAACAAAGCGAAGGGTGCTGCCGAGCCCAACACCGACAATGACCCACTTCACAAAGCTCCCTTTAGAACCACTCTGTAATGCATTCGCTGCTTGGTCTTTAAAGAGTCCCGCAAAACCTAACACAGTAAAGGCAATTGGATAGTCAAGCAAACCTTGAACCGGATGAGCGATCCAGGCAGTACCTGAAACAATTTGTAAGACACCTAACAGTAATCCTGATAATAAGCCACCCTTTAGTCCCCAGCGATAACTGATAATAAACACCGGAATCATCGCAAAAGAAATCGATCCTCCTTGGGCCCATACTTTAAATGATAAGAATGGGACGAGGTCTAAAATAAGCGCAAGCGCTGAAAAAATCGCGACCTCAATTAAAAATAATGTACGTTTTGATTGCATCAAACATGCCTCCTCATAAAATTTGTGCAACAAAAAAAGCAATGCCAAGGGATGCTTCCTGATGGAGGACCCTAACATTACTTAAAACGCCATCAAAAAAGCCACCATCCCTACGCTAGTATTAACTAACAGGTTCAGAGGGTCTAAGTATCGATACTTACTCTCAGCTGACGATTATCAGCTCCCCTTGAAGGCTTGATTCAATTACTTTTCTTGTTAGTTGTATTATATCAGTCTATTCTGAAAATGCAAGGGATGATGTTTAAATTGTTTCATCGTTATCATCTGCCTATCTGTTTTTCTATATACATCATTTCATCACTATGTTATGCAGAAAGAAATGAAGATAGAGAGAGCTTCTAATGATTCATTCATGTTCTACTGACCCTTTCGTTTGAATAACGGCCATACAATTATTTCTTAACGGTTAACGTGAGAATCTGTTGAAACCTTTCGAGTGCCTCCTTTAATAATCTCGGGCCTTCTGCCATAGCTAAGTCAAGTGTCATCGGCTCGTTCACAATCGGTAGCGTGACATGAATATTCTCTTCCTTTAACTCGGTTAATCCCTGTTCGACCTTACCAGCAAAGACCACCGTCGGTACGCCCACCTCTTTAGCTAGTCGACTCATTCCGATTGGCACTTTACCTGCGAGTGACTGCCTGTCAAACTTCCCTTCACCCGTGATCACTAAATCAACGTCACGTAACTTTTCTTTTAGTTTCCCGCGTTCACTTAAAAGATCTAAACCACTTTGAAACGTTGCCCCAAAAAAGCTATAACAACTAAAACCAATCCCCCAGCTGCTCCAGCGCCGGGCATCTCAGTACAGGACACGTGTAACGTTTCTTCCACTGCTCGACTAAATTGCATCATCGCTTGTTCTCGTTCAGCTAGTTCCGCTTGTGAAAAACCTTTTTGGAGACCAAACACATACGTTGCTCCATTACTGCCTAGTAACGGGTTCGTTACATCACTCGCAATCAACCACTTAACCTCTTTCACTCTCGGATCTAAGCCACTTGTATCAATTTGCTTGACCTTGCTTAAATCAACGGGGAGTAAAGGCAATGCTTGATTTCGTTCATCTAAAAACTTTACCCCAAGCGCCATCATCATCCCCATACCACCATCGACCGTAGCACTACCACCCAGTCCTAAAATAATCGTTGTTGCGCCGTAATCAAGTGCTTGGCTGATTTGTTCTCCCACTCCAAAACTCGTATGATAACTCGGATGGAATGTACTTGTCTGCATGAATAATACCCGCAGCTTCCGCTACTTCAATAATCGCCGTGTGACTCTCTTCAATCCAGCCCCACGTCCCTATCGCTTTTCTGCCATTCACATTTGTGATTATTTTTTGGGTGTAGTCTCCATCCTCTGCTTCTAAAAATGCTTGTACCGTCCCTTCGCCACCATCAGCGACAGTGAAACTTATGACGTCATGTTCCGTTAATGTATCCTTGACGATTCTGTTGGCTTCTGAACTTGTCATCGAACCTTTAAACGAATCAATTGCTGTTAAGATGCGCATCACTTTCATTCCTTTCTAAAAACAAAAGAGTATGACTATAGTGTGCCATACTCTTCTTTGTCTTTCACGTATTAGTTTAATTCTGGCCAGTAATCTTTATTTGCTTCAATCAAGGCATCGAGTACAACCCGAGCTTTTTTCGCATCCACAACGGTACGATTAAGTGTCAAGGCTTGGAGCGCTTTTGTATATGACCCTTCCATATAGGCTTCAACGGTCAATTTTTCAAAGGCATGTTGATTTTCAATCAACCCTTTATAGAACGTGCCAATCTGACCAACCGCATAAGGTTGTGGCCCATTGGCACCAAGCGTTGCTGCCACTTCAACCATACTATCATCTGGTAAGTTCGCAATGATGCCATCATTTCTCACCATCACGATAAAGGTTTTCCGCTCATTATTGGCAATCGATGCGGCGACTTCAACCATCATATCACCATGAGCATCGTTATGAACAACTTTTGAGTCACGTGCGGTGCCATTGTCGACAATACGACGACATTCCTCAAACACTTTCTTCTCTCGACCTTCTCTTACCTCATCCGTTCTCGTCCAGTTCGGATCTAGTTTTTTCACTTTATACTCTGGATAGAGATAATATTGTAAATACGTATTCGGTAAATAATCAGGAAAATCTTTTAACATGTCCTCCACCATCGCATACGTCTCAAGCCACGATTGATCACGTTGTTCCGCATCAACCGGTCTAAAGCCACCATTTAAAATGATCTGTTTTAACTCTGGTGCCCGGTCACGTCCTGTTTCATCATAAATATGTGTAAACCAACCGAAGTGATTGAGACCAAAGTAAACGGGCTCTAATTTATTCACATCATGATCAATCAGTTTTGAGTACGATCGAAGTAAGTTGACCGGTTGATCGCAAATATTTAAGATTTTGTCTTCTTGAGGGAAGATTTTATCAAGCGCTAACGCGACAATCGCCGCTGGATTCGTATAGTTCAAAATCCAAGCATCTGGACTTAACTGGCGTACGTCACGTACCATCTCTTCCATATCACGAATCGAACGCAATCCGTAACTAAAGCCCCCCGGTCCACACGTTTCTTGACCAATGACGCCATGTTGAAGGGGAATCTTTTCATCTTTTTCACGCATATCAAATCCACCGTACGCATCTGACAGAAAACAAAATCAACCTCTTTATAAGCGACTTCTTTATCGGTCGTATACACAACCTCTACCTCCGGTGCTTCTTCTTTAAAGAGAATCTTCGCAAACTCACCAATCACTTCTTGACGCTTTTGATCAACATCATATAGCACGACCCGGTTTAAGGCGAACTGATCTAAATGTGTCGTCATCGCTTTTAAAATACCTGGTGTCCACGTTGAACCGCCACCGACTAAGACAATATTATTTTTTTTCATCATCAACATCCCTCTTTTATTTATTAGTGAATGACGGATGACTTAGCATTAATCCGTCAGTCACTGCTTTGCTTTTATTTGTGTGTTTAATTCTTGTGATAGCTCATTAACGCTTACGCTTTTTGTTCATACATATAGTTATCAACAATGTTACGCATCTTAGAGACCCGGCCACCATAGACAACATGTACGGTGTTAGCATCCGGACGCACAATACCATTGGGGTTGGTTTTCTTTAAATACGCTTCTTTCACAAGCTCGCCATTTTTCACTTCTACACGCAAACGACTAATACAGTTATCGACATCGACAATATTGGTAAGCCCCCCAATCCTTCAATGATGTTTTCAGCCGTCTTACGATCCTGTTCTTTGACTGGCACGTTTTCCGTATCATCCTCTTCATCATCTTCAAAGTCGTCTTTCGACGACCAATTGTTAAGACGTTAAACTTACGGATAATAAACGTATAACTGAAATAATACATTGCGAAGAATATCGGACCGGCAATTAAGTAAATGTACCATTTCGTTTCAAGTCCTTGGAAGACACCAAAAACTAACCAGTCAATGATTCCCCCTTGAATATTCCCAATTCCTGCATCAAAAATAGCTGGGACTAAGAACGCTAATCCCGCAAAGATCGCATTTACGATCCAAAGGACAGGTGAAATAAAGATAAAGGTAAATTCAATCGGTTCGGTAATACCGGTTAAAATCACCGCTGTTAAACCGGCTAGGAAGAACTTTAAGACTTTCTCACGTTTTTCCGGTAACGCCATCCGGTAGATCGCCAAGACGGCTGCTGGCATACCGAACACCATGTGTAAGATCTTACCTTGTGCTAAGAAGCGAGTCGCATCTGTTGAGAACGGTAAATTATTATCTAATTGATACAGATAAATCTGTAAGGCACCGACAAGTGAATGACCATCAATATTTTCTACCCCACCCAGAGCGGTGAATCTAAACGTTTGATTTAAGATGTGGTGCAAGCCCGTTGGATTAATGATTTTTTCAGTAAATCCATAGAGGAACGTACCAAACAATCCTGTTTCACTAATTAATTCACCCATATTGATGATACCTGCGTTAACAATTGGCCATACAAACGTTAAGCCAATACCAACCACAACCATCACTAAAGCCGAGATAATCGGCACAAAACGTTTGCCGCTGTAGAATGTCAGCGCCGCATGCAGTTCTGTTTGTCTAAACTTATTGTGTAAGTAGACGCCCATTAAACCAGCGATAATACCACCAATCACGTTCGTGTTATAAACAAAGATCCCAAGCGTACTTGTAAAACGGGCATTGAGTAACGTTGCCTCCACTTGACTTAAACCTTCGGTTTCCATTAAGTAGGCAATCGATGTTGTCTCAGGCGTATATCCTTGTAACGAAAGGAAATAGTTCATCCCGATGAGCATCGCAATATACCCAACAGCGCCTGCATAAACAGCCACTTCTTTATCACGCTTCACCATGCCAAGTGGAATCGACATCGCGAATAATAACGGTAAATACCCGAATGGGAGGGCTGATATTTTTCTAATCATACCTAAAATGTTTTGTAAGAAGGTATTATCTAAAAAGGGCATAAATTCAATAATATTCGGATTTTGGAGCGCTGCGGCAAGTCCAAGGAATATCGCCATAAATGACAGTAAACTAATCGGGAATAAGAGCGACTTTCCGAAGCTTTGGAAATTCTTTTTAAAGTTTGTCATATAACTGCCTCTTTTCTTCTTAGTGATGTAATATAAACTGGATAATTTGTTGGGGCCTAACCTCTACTTGTTCAACAACATGAAGGGATTCTTCCATCGCATTCGCTATTTGCGTACCTGGAGGTAAGGTTAAGTTCTCTGTTTCAAACATTGGATTATATAACCGGACAAATAACTGATTGTCTTCTGTACATTTCACCGCTGAGACCACACACTGTCCTAAGTCTAGGGTGACATCAGCTTCGTCTAATGCAACGTTAGGTCTTGGATTAATATTAAAGCGATTAAATGCTTTTCGTTGGTAAGCAACAAATGGTGTGAGATAGCTTTTGGCTTGTTTGTTTTGCGTCTCGATTTGTTCAAAATCAAACGCACAGTTAAACGTAAAGGTTGTGTTGGTTAATTGATTATCTGGTGTTTTGATTTCAATACCTGACGGACGACCGGGTCGATTCACAAGATTTCGTTTACCTAGGTGAGAGAACGTTCTAAACAAGGTAAGATAAGCGCAATCACCAACTACTTCATATTCTTTTAGCCCTTTCGTATAGAGGTTAAATTGATCATCAGCTGTTAATGATAAATAACTTTGCATCGTTTCGATACTGACTGGTTTTTCAACCCAGTTGTCTTGTTCCCAAATCGTTAACGGTTCTGTTAAATACACTGGTTTAAATTGATCAGATAAATAACCATCTACTTTCACTTGATTGGTGACTATTCCCGTGTGAAACACAAGTCGGTAACGACTATCAGCTGTTACGTTTGTGTGATTCAGTTCAACGTATACTTTCGGATCATTGTTAAATAATCGACACGTCCCAGTAAATTCTACCTGCGTCGTTGCTTGTTTGTTTTCTCGTTCTGTCTGATGACTCGGAACATCAAAAGCAATCGTTAACTGGATCACCTCTGATAGATCTCTTTTCTCAACCTGATAGGACAGCTCACCCACGTCCTTACTGTTAAGCACCCAATCATTCACCGGTGGTGAGTAATCATAACTGTCACCCGCATCCCCACTATTTTCAATCGAAAGGACGTTGGTAAAGAGGCGATTCGTTGCTTTATGGCGGTAATGTAGTTGATTGTTTTCAATAAATAGTTGACCAAATTGATTTTCTATCATGGACTCTATTGATTGTACCTCTTCAGCTCTTTCTGTCTCAACTTCTTCGTAAGTGACGTAACGCGCAGATAGCCCAAGCATCTCGTCCACGCTCACATAGACTTTCGTGCGGTAGACTTGAATGTCTTTAAGTCTCGCCGCCACTTGACGATCAATTAAACCAGCATCTTCTATTTGTTGATGTTCAATCACGTAGTCAATCTCTTGTCCCGATTCATCATAAAGAAGAAAGTTTTTTGTACGCGTGATCATCTCAAGTGACACCATCTCATCGGTGCGCTTTTCTGGTAGTGGGTTCACAATCACGATTGTCTGATCCGTCTCTTTATTAGCCATCGTCAGTAGTCTTAAATGCAGGTCAATTTGTGTGTCAACCATTTCTTTTGCGTTAATGAGACGCTGCCTAATATCTTGATTAACCGCATCACTATTACACCCACCAATCGAGTCATGCGCATGCGCACCGAATAATAGCTTGGCGACTTTTTCAACCACACCGTGGGGGTACGGGATACCGACCCGTTCACCAATCACTGCCAGTGGCTCTAAGGTGTGATACAACTTCGTTTCAATCTCATTGTTTAAGAGTTTAATATCCATCCGAGTTGAGCCGATCGTGCGGTGGATACGCGCATGTTTACTATCAGTCAGCTCGCCTTTAACAATCTCAAGGTCTTCTTTATTTAGTGTGTGAAGATAACCTTCAAAATCTGTGAGTGAGAAGTTATCTTCTGGATACAGCTTTTCTAGCGCCGTTATGACTTGTTTAATGTCACGTTGAAGTGGCATTTGATCGTGTCCATTCATAATTAAGCGGCTATTTGAAGCAGAATAAGCATCAAGGACACTCATTAACTTTGCCATTCTCTCACTTAGTAGTGAAGCGTCACTTTCTAAATACTTTGCCCCCTGATACCCTGTCGCTAAGTTCACACCGAAAATTTGTGTCCCATCAATACCTTCCCACAAAAAGTCGGACTTCTTTGCTTTTAACTCACTAAAGCCCCGCCAAAAGAAAGTTGACTCTATACCGAAATGTTGATAGATTTGCGGCATTTGACTCGCATGTCCAAATGTATCTGGTGCATAACCGACAAGCATCGGCTCACCAAATTCTCGTGCGCGTTTAATGCCGTAATAGAGATTTCTAAAAATGGATTCCCCGTGGACAAGTAATAAATCCGTTTGTGTATACCACGGTCCTACTTAAATTGCCTGATTGAATGAGTCGCTTCAGCCGTGGTTCTTGTGTTGGTTCCAGTTCTAGGTAGTCGTCAATCATAACACTTTGCCCATCTAAAATATAAATGGTCTCTGGATTTTCTTCTAAATAGTCCATGACATCTTGCATATGGTTTCTTAGTAACACCTTTGTTTCATCTTTTGTAAAGTACCACTCCCTATCCCAGTGTGTATGCATTAAAATTCTAATATCTCGTTTCATGATATCCCCCTTATGTGTTGATGACACCCTAAGTATAGCGCTTACATTTATCCGTGCGTTTCAAAGAGACGGATAATTATCCAAAACAAAAAGATCTCTTTTCACACCTTTAGCATAAGCAATTAAAAGGCGTGAGATAGAAGATCTTTTAAATAGTTATTACGTCGTATGATGAAAGTAATTAAGCTTTAGTTTGTTAATGACTTCATTGATCATTAAAATCATATGTAACTGTTGTTCACGAGAAATACCCTCCATTTTATCTACGGGGACATCATGAACGAAGGTATACGTGCTGTTTTCACTAATGGAGGAAGCTTTCTTTGTGATAGATAAAATGAACATATTGGCACGCTTAGCATTCTCAAGCATCTGGAGGCAGCGCTGCGTTTCACCAGAACTGGAGAGAATGAGTAAGGTATAACCTTTAAATTGATTCAACATTTGTAGTTCAGAAACAACAATCGCCGGAATCCCAAAATATAAAAATTGTCTAGCCATATATTGAGCAGAAACATTAGAAGCACCTAAACCAAAGATGAGGATGGTGCGACGGTGCTGATAAAGATGTTTAACCAAGCTATCTACTTGCGAGAAATTAATTTTTGATAAAATATATTCTGTATTTCTAATGTGTGTTTGTGTTTCACTCGACAGTAAATCTACATCTTCTTTAATCGCATACTTTAGTTCACTAAAGCCCTTAAATCCGAGTAATTTTGCGGTGCGATTAATCGTCGCTTGAGACGTATAACTTTCTCGTGCGATTTTTACGACCGTATATTTCGGGATCTGATTGAAATGGGCTTCTAAATAATCAAGGACGGCTTTTTCGCTTTTCGTAATCGTTCGGTCAAAGTTTCGTTCTTTTAATTGATGAATGACCCGGTACATCTTGTTTCCTCCCTTTGTCAGTTCCTATGGTCACATAAGGCACTCCTTTATAGATTACCGCTTCAAGAGGGACCTGACAAGACGAACGTCAGTAATTTCACTGTTTTTTGTTTCCTTCGTCAGTGCTTTTCACATTATTTTCAGAATAGATACTAAATATAGTAACGCCTTTAATCCGTCCAGTTTTCAATGTATAATGAAAGGTGTAAATCACTTTCATTTTTTCCATGCTATTTAACATGGCCATGAAAACCTATGTAAAAAGGGAGACAAATAATGACGTCTGTATTAAATCAAATCCAACTACATTATCAATCATTAAGTAAATTAGAAAAAAAGGTCGCTGACTATGTGTTAGCCCACTACCCTAAGATTGCGAATATGCATATTAAAGACTTAGCTGAATCCGCTGGTGTATCGGTTGCGACGATTACCCGCTTTAGCCATAAAGTTGGCGCAAAAAACTTTGTCGAACTGAAAATCTCTTTGCGTGATGCGATTGAAGAAGAGGTTGAGTCGGATGATGCGATGGCCTTAGTCAATCATATGTACCAGTCGGTCGTTGAATCATCAGAATCCTTATCAACGATTGAGACTATATTGAAGCGGTAAATATTATTAAGCAAGCGAAACGGATTCATATCTTCGGACTTGGTAGTTCGGGGTTATCAGGGGAAGAGTTTAAACTAAGACTCCAGCGGATGGGATACAAAGTCGATACATACCATGACTCGCATAGTATGATTCTCTCCAGTGCGATTATGACAGAAGAGGACTGTGTGCTCGCGATTTCGTCTTCTGGTGAGACGAGTGAGATCATTGATAGTTTTGAACTCGCCAAACAAAACAAAGCCAATATTTTAGTCATGACTAACTACGTCGATACAAAGCTAACCGCCTTTAGTGATGTCACCTTATTCACCTACAGTATGCGTGCTTTTAAAACAAAAGGCTTACTCAACAGTCAGCTCTCGATTTTATATGTGATTGATATTTTAACGCTGCTGTTGATGCAAGATGACACGAGTCAATACAATTACGATAAAACCTTAACGGCGTTAAAAAATTATAAATCGAAAAAATAAAACGAGCCTGATGCGTGTCACTACTCACGCATCAGGCTCTTCATTTATCAAATGAGAAAAACATTATTATCTTACAATAGGTGTTGTTAAGGTAAAAGCTCTAAGAATTCTAGCCACAAAACTCTTTTGTCACATTAGCCATTGTGACGCGTGTCAATCACTTCTTTAAAGCGCGCAGTAATCAGTTGTGGGCGGGTAATCGCACTACCGACTACCACAAAATCTGCGCCGTTTTCCAGTGCTTCTTTCGCAAGCTCTGGTGTGTTTAACTTACCTTCTGCGACAACAGGGATCGATAACTGTTGTTTCATTTCCTTTAATCGTCTAAAGTCATCATCAAACAGTGATTGACCTTCTGTTTCTTTTGTGTAACCAATGAGCGTGGTCGAGACACAATCAAAACCTAACTGTTCAGCCATGACTGCTTCTTCAACTGATGACACATCCGCCATTAGTTCAATATCTGGACGCTGCTCTTTCGCATAACGTACCAAGTCTTCTAACGACTCACGACCTGGACGCGTGCGTCCTGTCGCATCAAGGGCGATCATATCAACGCTTGACGTAAAGAGCTCATCAAGCTCTTTTTTGGTCGCGGTAATAAAGACGTCTGAATCGTCGTAGTCGCGTTTTAAGATGCCGACGACCGGAAGGTCAACCGCTTGTTTGATCGCATTGATATCTGATACCGAGTTGGCGCGAATACCGTCCGCTCCGCCCATCTGTGCGGCAATGGCCATCTTCGCCATAATATCAGATGAGTGGAGAGGTTCGTCTTCTAATGCTTGACAAGACACCACGAATGGTCCTTTCAACTCTTTTAAAAAACTCATATTAATTAGCTCCCATCGCTTCTTCTACTTCATTTTTAATGTTGCTGACTTGCGGTCCGTAAATAACTTGAACCCCGTTGCCTTTTAAGACAACCCCGTGAGCACCCGTTTGTTTTAATAATTGTTGATCGACGATTTCGCCATTAAAGACACTAACACGCAAGCGTGTCGCACAGTTATCGACATCTTTAATATTTTTCTCGCCGCCAAGACCTTCAATGATTTTTGACGCGCGTTCTGTTTTTGAAAATTCGACTGTCTCTTCTTGTTCGTCTTCACGACCGGGTGTTTTAAAGTTGAATTTCTTGATTAAGACTTTGAACGTGAAGTAATACAAGAAGAACCAAGGAACACCGACAATTGGTACGTAAATCCAGTTTGTTTTTTCTACCCCTTGTAAGACACCAAAGAGTAAGAAGTCAATGAAACCACCTGAGAATGTTTGACCAATTGTAATCTCAAAGATATGTGCCATCATAAAAGCGACACCATCAAAGAAAGCGTGGACAACATAGAGAACCGGTGCGATAAAAAGAAACGAGAATTCAATTGGTTCTGTGATACCAGTTAAGAATGATGTTAAACCAGCTGACAGCATTAAACCAAAAACTTTCTTCTTGTTTTCTGGTTTAGCCGTATGATAAATCGCTAAACATGCCCCGAGTAAACCGAACATCATCGTAATGTGACGACCGGACATAAAGCGTGCCGTTCCAATATAGAACTGGCTCACGCTATCAGCTTGAGCTAATTGCGCAAAGAAGATATTTTGCGTCCCTTCGATTAAAGCACCATCGACAACCATTGATCCACCAAGTGACGTTTGCCAGAATGGCAAGTAGAAAATGTGATGTAAGCCAAATGGTCCAAGGAGACGTAAGACAAAACCATAGATTAACGTCCCTACATAACCCGTAGCTTCTACTAAGTCACCTAATCTAAAGATACCTGATTGAACGATTGGCCAAAAGAAGAACATAATAACACCAAGAATAATAGCTGAAAACGATGTAATAATTGGCACAAACCGTGATCCACCAAAGAAACCTAAAAAGCGTGGTAATTCAATCTTGTTGAAGCGTTGGTGTAACATATACGTCATGATCCCGACGAGAATACCACCAAACACGCCTGTTTCTAATGACTGAATCCCTAAGACAAATCCTTGACCGACTCCGGCGATGTTTGTCTCTGCGAGCTCCCCGCTGATGATCAGGACCGCATTAATCGTCGCATGCATGACGAGGAAACCAAGGACAGCCGCAAGGCCTGCCGTTCCTTTATCACTACGTGCTAATCCAATCGCAACCCCAACAGCGAAGATGATTGGCAAGTTACCAAAGATAATACTACCGGCTGAACTCATCACTGTAAAGATCGCTTGTAGCCAGGCGACATCTAAAAACGGATAAGCGTTTACAGTTGCTTGATTACTAAAGGCGCCACCAATACCGAGTAATAACCCTGCTGCAGGTAATACGGCAATCGGCAACATAAAAGATTTACCAAAACGTTGTGCTTTTTCAAAAAAAGCGTTGTTCATGTGACTCACCCCTAAAAGTTTTATTTGATAACAGTTTACAACTTTATTTTTATTTTGTAAATAGTTTTTATTAAATTTTTAAAACGTTTTCTTTTCTTGCTTTTTCTAATTTCAACGATAGCTGATTGACACTCCTACTTAACAATACGTAAAAATCAAGTCACTCACACTACAATTATCTTCTAGATGTCTGTTGTATCATCGCCAAATCATTTAAAAACTATTCATGGATTCGTCATATTTACACTCGCCAAAAACGATCGGTCTATACTATAATGAGAGACAGCTTTATTTTTGTGAAAGATTGTACAAAGTTGTTACTGCGTGAGACATGATGAAAAAACATCGAGAAAGGAACACCTATATGCCGAAAATGACTCTCCTCACCTCCCAACCATTTATTAAAAAATTTATTATTAGTGTGAGTTTCGGACTGATTGGTCTATTATTTAGTGGCTACGCGATCCGGATTCCGTTTGGTGATTTTCAACTTAATTTCATCTGGAGTATCGCCTTCCCCCTTGTTATTACATTAGCGTACGGGTTACGTTTTGGTCTTCTTAGTATTACCTGCGGGCTTACTTTCTTATACCCGTTTATCTTAGGATATATGAATGGTTACGGCTCATTTGTCGGGATGTTGGTGTTATACGTTTGGATTGTGTTCCACGGCTTAGGTAAAGATTGGCGTGATAAAAGACCGACGCGATGGAACCACCCGATGATGATTCAACTGTTTTATTCTGTAGTAAGACTACTGATTTATGCGTTACTGTTTCAACCATTGATGACACTTAATCCACCACCGTGGAATCTAGAGGCTTTCCCTTCGATTCAATCAGAGATTGTTTGGTACTTTTCTGTGCGCGGTATCTTTATGGAGATGATGTTGTTACTTATTGTGGACACGGTACTTTTATTACCTCGCATTCGTCAACTGTTTAATTTAGAAACAGATGAGAGTATGCGTTATAACGGACGCGTTCTTACTGGATTTTTAGGCGGCGGCTTACTCTTTATTTCGTTCATTTTAGCTGTGCAATATACTCTGATTGATGAGGTCCCTTTAACCGATTGGCTCTTACCACCGAATCCAAAGACCTCACTTACGTTATTTCTTTCGAGTTTTCTGTTTATGATTATGGCCGGTGTCACGATGCGGTATGTCGAAAAGACGCTAACGAATGAACGCGCCTTTAAGACGACCTATGAACGCTATCAAGCCATTTTTGAACAGATGCAGGATATTTATTTAGAATTAATGCTAGACGGAACGATTGTGAACGCCTCCCCTTCAATCTACTCAACCTTAGACTTAACCGAAAACCAACTGATTGGCACAAATTTTTGTCAGCTATTTAGCGAAGTGAAAGGAAAAGCTTGGCTACAAGAACTGGAACAGCAAGGTGGCTTTATCGAAAAGAAAATGACGGTACTAGCACACAGCGGTAAGACGTTGGTTTGGTCGATTCACTTGAAAAAAATCCAGTTAAAAGAAGGTGAGCCTAGGCTCGTCGCGATGATTCGGGATATGACGGATATTGAAGAAGCGATGGAGGAAGTGACACGCTTAAATAGTGATTTAGAACGACGGGTCAACAAGCGCACGAAAGATTTACATGCCTCAATTGAGACACTCGAACGCTTTAACTATGTCGTCTCACACGACTTAAAAACACCGATTCGTGCGATTGATGCGTATACGGAAATGATTGAAGAGGATGAACATAATCTATCAGGTGAGACTAAAGATGCTCTCGCTTCTATCCGTCACATTGTTGCTGATATGATTCGTCTGATTGAGCGGTTGCTTCACTATTCACGCGTCAATCAAGCAACGATTGAAAAAGAGCGTGTCCCACTACAACCGGTCATCACCGATGTGTTAGATCAACTCCGACTCTCACATGACTTCACGGTCATATTCAACAAGCCGTTACCAACCGTATTAGGTGAGGCGGTGTTAATCAAACAAGTGTTTCTTAATGTCTTAGATAACGCTGTCACCTATAAAAGAAAAGACGAACCGCTATTACTTATGATTGATTCCGTTGAAACAGAAGATACACTTTCTGTTTTGGTCACGGATAATGGTTGTGGGATTGCCCCGGATGATTTACCACATGTGTGGGACTTGTTTACAACGGGACATCAGACAGGCACCGGTATTGGTCTTTCAACGGTCAAACGGATTATGGAAGCGCTCGGTGGTTCGGTTCAGCTTGAAAGTCGCCTGAAAAAAGGAACGACGGTAACGTTAGTCTTTCCAAAAGCGTGATGAAGGCATTGAATTGACTAACTGAAAGTAAAAATTAAAGCGCCAGACTATATATATGTATTTATATCTATCAAAGCGAAAGGATGTGTCGGCCATGTATCGGGTGATGATTGTCGATGACTGGGAGATTTTTTTAAAACAACTCAAACGAAAGGCAGACTTTGAAGCACATGGCTTTACCGTCGTCCATGAAGCCCCTAACGGACAAGAAGCTTTTCACTATCTGTTGGAACATGACGTTGATCTCATTATTACAGATATTCGAATGCCCGGCTGGGACGGGATTGATTTACTAAAAGCGATGCGTGAAGCGTCGATTGAGACGCATGTCATTTTCTTAAGTGAATATGAAGACTTTCAATATGCCAAACAAGCGATTCACTACAACATTACCGACTACCTAGTGAAACCCGTCAATGCGCGTGAATTACAACGGAGCTTAGCAGCATTAAAACAACAATTAGACCAACAAGCTGTCCGTCAACATGTTGATGATGAACAAATAGCCGCTATCATCCAATGTATCACTCTTAAGCAAGACGCTCTGTCATGGATCCAACCATTTCTTAAAGACTTAGATGAAGCGACTGACATAGAGCGTCTTAAAGCACAAATAGACACGTGTCTCGAAGCCGTGACAAAAGGTATTCTACAGAGATTTCCTTGGTACTTAAGGTTTCAACTGCCTTTTACCGTAACAATAGATAACAAACAAGCCCTTACCGATGCGATGGAGACCATCGCTTGCCCAGTGAAGCGGTTGTTTTACACATCCGCTAAGCAGCCTCTGATTGAAAAGGTCTGTCAGTTTGCCTTAACAACAGATGACAAAGTGACGATTAAAATGATTGCGGATGCGCTATTTGTGAATAAGAACTACTTAGCGGATACATTTAAAAAAGAAACCGGACTGACGCTTGGTGATTACTTGATTCAGGTAAAAATCTATCGGGCCAAGGTCTTACTCCTGACCACAACCGATAAATTATACGAAATCAGTGACCGGCTCGGTTACCGCAATCCGGAATACTTCAGTCGCGTCTTTAAAAAAGAAACCGGACTCACCCCCCTACAATTTAGAGACCAAGCGTAAACGCTATTTTACTTTCATATCAGACCTGTACATTTTAACGGGTGGAACTGGACATAATGACTTAAAAATTCTGATCAACTCCTTTATGATGAGAAGCGTGCACAACATGTGCAATACATCACAATTGAAAAGGGAGTTCACAACATGAAAAAATATCTTGCGTCATTTATGATGGTTTTAGCTTTTAGCGCGCTGCTTTTACTTAGCGCTTGCGGGACAGAAAGTGATAGTAACGCTCAAGCAGAAGAACCAGAAACAGACAAAGAAGACACCACCGCCGATACGACAAGCGCGGCAACAGAAAATGGGGAATATGAAATGACCACCCTTGATTGGTCAGCTCAACCACCAAGTGGGTTAATTAAAGGGAGCTACTACTACACCGAAGAACGCTTTAGACAAGGTCACCTTGGGACACTTGAAGTTGTTAAAAACGATGACGGGATTGCGTATATTGAATTTAACGAAATGACACGTCCGAACTACTATAACCGTTTCTTCCAAAACGTACCGAAACGTCTATCTGAATATAACTTCAGTATGGGTGAGAAAAAAGGTGCGGCTTGGATTCAAAGTGTTGTCTTAGTTGAACAACAAATGTTAGACAATCAAACCTTAACAGGTGAATTTGATGTGGTGAGTGGGGCATCAAATAGTATTCATCAATCCATGTTACCAATGGCTGAAAAGATTGATGCGCAAATGAGTGAAGAAACAAGTCAGGTATACTACGGGATTGCTGAAGATATCGGTGGCGGCTTAACGGGATTCTTACAAGTCGTGTTAGATGGTGAGACAATTACATCTGTTCGCTATGATGAGATCTTTGCCGATCATCCAGATGATATTGAAGACCCAGCTTTAAAACAATATTACCGCCAATCAAAATATGAAAGTGTTATTTATGATGAACCCTCACGCATTGGTTTCAACGTTCAAATGGATGCTTTAAATGAAAAAGTAGTCGCAACACAAGACTTACTTGACCTTTCTGAGTTACCAGCGATTGACGAAAGTGGCGATTACGCTTCAAGCGGCTTTACCATTCGTAACGATGCGTGGGATAACTACTTAATGTTAGCGGAAAAAGTACAAGCAGAATTAGTTAAAGACGGTTTACGTTAAGACAAAAACGTTTGTGCTGACACGACAATTCCATTAACTATCTTCTCCTTACCTAAGTATACCCAGTGTCAGTCAACGCTTTGTCTTATGTAATAGATGTGAAGAAAGAACAACCAGCAAAAGCCCTTTATTAGCACATGCTAATAAAGGGCTTTTGTCATGAATAGCATTAAATGATTAACCTTTCACAGAACCAGCTACAACGCCTTCAATGACACGTTTTTGCATCATAATATAGAAGACAACAAGTGGTAAGACTGATAGGACTAACATTGGGAAGAACGATGTCCAGTTCGTTGAGAATGGTCCAACGTTTTTATAGACTTCTTGGAGTAAGACCGCTTTATCTGGTGACTGCAAGAACAGTAACGGTGTTAAAAAGTCATTCCAAATCGCCAACGCGTTCAGAATAACGACCGTTGAAATAATCGGTTTTAATAACGGGAAGATCACTAGCCAAAACGTTTTAAACGTCCCGCATCCGTCTAGAAATGCCGCTTCTTCTAATTCAACTGGGACGGTACTAATGAATCCCCGTAATAAGAAAATCGATAGCGGTAAGTTAATACAGAACACACTGACTAAAATTACGCCCGTATGGGTATTCATTAAATTTAAACCAGAAATGATTTGATATAACGGTACAATCGCAATTTGAAACGGAATAATTAAACCGACTAAAAAGATATTGTACATCGTTTTAAATAGTTTCGATTGACTGCGAGAAATCACATAGGCAGCCATAGAGGCGAAGACGACTAACAAAATCACGGCGGAAACGGTAATGACTAAGTTATTCTTTAACGCATTCCCGTAATTCATCGCTTCTAAAGCCCGTTCATAATTCGCAAAGTTTAAGGAACTTGGTAATCCAAGAGGACTTAACGCCGCTTCTTCTGGCGTTTTAAATGTCGTCACGACTAAGTAATAGAGGGGTAAGCCGACGACGATTGAAATAAGCACAAAGCCTAA
The DNA here is from genome assembly GCF_001310395.1 of Halolactibacillus sp. JCM 19043. Lineage (NCBI taxonomy): Bacteria > Bacillati > Bacillota > Bacilli > Caryophanales > Bacillaceae > Halolactibacillus > Halolactibacillus sp. JCM 19043. The sequence continues at coordinate 112,157 of NZ_BAXD01000005.1, read as the reverse complement.
CCGATATAACCATGTGGTCGCTTTTTTTCTCATCATGATATTTTTCGCTCCCATCTATTTAAGAAGATAATGACTATGCGTGATAGGATAAAGACGACAATAAAGAACACGACCGCGAGCGCCGAGGCATAAGCATTTCGTCCACTGTTAAATCCTTCTCTAATCATCGTTGTCATGATGGTCTCTGTCGCATAACCCGGACCACCTTTAGTCATCGCAAAGATGACATCAAAGACTTTCATACCACCAATTAAGCTCATTAATATATTAAACGAGACTGCTGGATAAAGTAGTGGTAATGTCACCGTAAAGAATTTACGGACACTGCCAGCGCCATCGATATCTGCGGCTTCATATAGAGCAGAGTCAATGCTTTTTAAATTCGCAATATAGATCACCATAGACCAACCGGACCACTGCCATACTTGCGTAATTAAAACAGAGTATAAAGCAAGATCAGCATCCCCTAGCCAGTTAATAGGTTGACCACCAAAGAACTGAATGATGCGGTTAAAGAGTCCAAAATCAGAGGAACTCATAATGTATTGGAACAAGAAACCTGTGACTAAAATACTTAACACGGCTGGAAGAAAGACAAGTGACTTAGTAAAATTAGCCCCTTTCATTTTCTTATTCAGAAAGACCGCCAGTAAAATGGCGACGATATTTTGGAAGATAGTGATTAACACTGCATACTTGACGGTATTACTAATACTCGCCATTGTTTTTGTATCACTAAATAATTGCTTATAATTCGCTAAACCAACAAAATCTAAATCGGCATTATAAACAGACCAATTCGTTAAACTATAGAAAAATGACATCAGTGTCGGAACAATAAAAAGAATAAAGAAACCAACAAAGGCTGGTAAAATCATCAGTAGAAATACACGTTCTCTTTTCTTACCGTACATAAGAAAACCCCTTCACAGATTTTTAACGGTTTATTTGTGAGTGAAAGGATCGGGTCTCTGACCGATCCTTTCTGTCCACATCCGCTTAATTTAGCGTATCAATTAATGTTTGGTTCGTCTCATCGGCATCTTGAAGTGCTTCTTCTACCGTCTTCGTGCCACTTAATACCTCTTGAAGTGACTTACCGTATGATTCAACAATCGGGTTACCTGAGAACCATGAGGCAGTCCAAGGGGCATAAACATTCCCTAACTTGAACGCTTCTTCACTATCGGCATACACCTCACCTAAGTCAACTTCTACCCCTGTTAAAAATGAGCTACCGGCATTATCTGCGACAAGTTTATGTTGAGCTTCTTCAGTTGCGGTGAGTTCTAATACCGCAAGGGCTTCATCGACATGTTTTGAGTTCGCATTAATCGCAAGCGCGGAACCCGGGCCACCTATCAGCCAACCTGGACCTTCTTCTACCCCTGGAATAGGAACATTCCTAACTCAATATCACTATTTTTCTCATAGATCGTTTCAATAGCCCACGGACCACTTTGCCACATCGCTGCTTTACCTGTCGCAAAATCATCCAATGCTTGATCGTAACTTAAGCCAAGCATCTCTTCTTTTAAGATGCCTTCTTCAATCAGGCGGTACCATTCTTCTACGTACGGTAACCAAGCTTCAGAAAGCTTTGCTTCACCTTCGTTAAATTGATCGTTAAATGCCATGTTGTCTTCGTTTGAATAGAATTCATTGTTCACAATCCCAATGCTTTGTTTCATCATCGGTTCCCAAGACTGCGCTCCCATTGCTTGTGGTGTCATGCCTTGTGCTTCTAGTTCTTTACTGACCGCGATTAATTGATCCAGTGAACGCGGAACCTCTACGCCGTATTCATCAAAGATGGCTTTGTTGTAGAAGAAACCTTCAAACCATGATTGTAACGGTGCGGCATAGACACTACCGTCAACAGAATACGGGGCCGTTCCTGAGGCAGCGTATTTTGACATAAAGTCATATTCCGTTAAATCTAATAAGTAATTAGCACGCGCCAATAGTTTTGCTTCGCCACCGACTTCAATAATGTCAGGACCTTCTCCTGCTTGAAGTTGTGAATTTAACACGTTGTTAAAGTTATCAAGTGCCACAAACTCAAATTCAACCTTGATATTTGGCAGTTGTTCATCAAGATAAGCTAAGTATTGTGCGCGACTTGATTCTGGGTTATACCCCATCATTCTAAGGGTAATCACTTCTTCATTTGTCTCATCTGATGAAGGGGTATCAGCATCACTTGAGGTATCCTCTCCACCACACGCCATTAATAATAGCGAGGTTAATACTAAACTAATCAATAGGGTAAGCGTTTTCTTTTTCATGTTCATCTTCCTTTCAAATGTTATACACTCATCTTACAAAACTCTCAGTTGTTAATAAATCAAGGATATTATGCTCTTTCTATCAACAAATTACGTTCGTATCATAAAGCGATACGCGATCGAGTTAATCACGTGCTTAAGATAAATAAAAGCTACCCTAACGTACATTAAGGTAGCTCGTTAATTAATGCGCCTGGTACTCTAAAACGATCGGCACGCCAAACGTATTCGTTAACGTCATCATTTCTCCCTGGCTATCAATAAGCTGATCCGCCATTTTCCACGTCCCTTTCGGTACATAGACAGATCTGTTCGTTGCGCCCTTTTGATAGATTGGAGCAACAAGTAACGTGTCCCCTAACATAAATTGATCGGTCACCTCAGCAACTTCTTCATCTGGGAACTGATACACCATGTAGCGAACAATCGGCTCACCGGTTGTTTTTGCTTGTTGAACCGCTTGAAGCAACACCTCACTTAAACGCGCTCTTTCACTGACACCATTCAGAATCGCCGCCATATAATCCTCATCTAAAAATCGGTCCGGTCGAGCTGAAAACTGCATCATCGGCATCAGTGAGGCAATCTCACTATGACGCACGAATAATTCTTGATCTAGGCACGTGACTCCAGTTCTAAGAAGTTTAAATATTCGCCCCCGCCAATCATATCCGGTGAACAAAACGGATGCCCGGTAATGCCTTGTAGGAGACTATTAGGCATCAGTGAGGCAATACCTGTGTCGCCCCAATCATGGTCTTTATCGCAAAGTCGCTGCATTAATGATAGGCCACCGGCATGTGTCGTCACCCGAAATTCGTTAAAAGCGAAACGCGAGCCAAACTCTGCCCAAAGTAACGAATGCTCATCTGGCGTTACCGGTCGGTAAGTAACGTTATCCTCGCGGTAATATAGACTGTCTCCCCCATCAAATTTAAAGCCAGCCACCCCTAAGTCTTTAAGTTGTTGTAGCTGTTGGTCAAGCCAGTGACGCGTTTTTGGATTAGTCAAGTCGAGTACAGCGGAGTGTCCGTTCCACCACTCGGTGATAAAGATAGTCTCATCTGGATTTTTCACTAATAAATCATGATCTTTTAAATAACGGTACTCGACCGTGTCCGGTGTAATATAAGGACATATCCATAACATCACGTGAAAACCTTTAGCGTTTAACGTTTGAATCATTCTCTTCGCATCAGGAAATTTCCCTTGGTTAAATGACCATTTACCGTAATAATCTGACCAACCATCGTCAATCATTAAAACACCAGCCGGAAGACCACTCGAAAGAAGACCGTCGGCATAGCGAAGCACGTCTTTTTGATTTTGATTAAACGTTAATTCAATCCACGTGTTATAGACCGGTTGAGTAAATAATTCCTCGGCTAATGTGATGGATTGAAACGGGAAAAAGTGTTGCATCGCATATACATAAGCCCCGCGCAAATCTTTTTGTCCTGTAATCACCTCTACTGTATCAGGTAGTTCAATCGTGCCCTTATTAAACCTTACGACAAAACCTTCTTTTTGATACATGACCCGTCCTTTCGTTGATAAAAATAACGGCATCAGTTGATTAGGACTCGTATTTAGACGCGAGTCACACGTGTAGTCATCTCGCGCTGAGATGGGTTGTTTGATCCCATCGTGTACATAGCCGCCATACCAATATTCATTTGGTTCCATTGACATTATCATGCCATTTCCCTCCATTTATCTTCCTTTATTATGTCTCTATTTAACCTTAATCGTCTTTTGAGTGAATAAACAGTCAATCCATTCTTGATTTCTTTTACTTTATTACGTTCTTTTGTCGATATTGATTTGGCGTCATGCCTTCATATTTCTTGAACACCATCGAAAAATAACTCGGGTTATCATAACCGACTTGAAAAGCGATTTCATAACTTTTTAGCTCTGATTCTAGTAACAGTCGTTTCGCTTTCTTTAACCGGTACTCGGTTAAATATTGCCAAAGGTTCATACCGACTTCGCGTTTAAATAAATAACTAAAATAGTTTTTACTTACCGCGATTTCATCACAAATCGTCTCTAAGTTTAAATTCTCTTGGTATTTTGTTTTAATCACCCGAATACCATCTTGAACTAATCGACTGTACCGCGCATCTTGATGGTCATGATCATACAGTGCCACATACAGTAACTGATGCATAAACGCTTGGAGTTGTTTTAAATCGGTTAACTGTTTGATTTCCTCATACGATGTTTTAAGAAGACGGGTCGTCTCGTCATTCTCTATGTCTTGAGCAACTAAAGTGCTTTGAATGAGTGTCGTAATCTGATAGCACGTCTCATAAATCGTCTCTAGTGCTTCAGGATTAATATGTTTGGAGACAGCAAACAAATCATCCAACACCTTTTTCGCCTGTTGAAAGGACTTTTGTTTGATACTGTCATGAAGTTCTTTTAGTAAGCTTTCTGTATTTAGTTCTTTAAATGCTTTAGAGTCCATGTTGTAGCTAAAGCCAAGAACCGTATCGGTATCTAAATACATCGTATACCGTGTCAAAAGCTTCGCTTCTTCATAAGCTTGATTAAGGTCGGTTAGCGTATGATAGACGTGACTAAAACAAGCATGAAAGGATAACGGACTCACCTCTTGTAGCTGTTGCACGATTAGTTTGGCGAGATGACCCATTTCAGAGGGGGACACCTGTGAAATGAGACATACCCAAGCCTCTTGGTGATAGTCAAAGATGACATGCCCCGTATCACCTAACACACCTGACATCGTCCGCTCTACTTTCTGCTTATGATCCTGACTCATATGACCGGCTTTATTGAACTCCTCCATGGACTGATACTGTAGTTTAATAATTAAAACAAGGTAGTGACGAAAGTCCACCGGATAATCCTCAGCACGAACCGCTAACAAGTCGATCGGTTGGCCTGAGAATAAGTAATTTTTCAGATACAACCGTTTTAACTCTTGGTCATGTTGTTCAATCATCGTCTCAATCTGTCGTTCACCTAAGATTTTTTCGATAACATGGGTAATGGCTTGAGCTAATTCATGTTCATCAATCGGCTTTAAAATATAGTCATGACAACCGAGCTTCATCGCCTCTTGGACATAACGAAAGTCACTGTAGGCGCTAATTAAAATGAACGCCGGTTGGTGTGAGGCTGTTTTTGTCTGTTTAATAAGATCCAGTCCCGATTGCTTAGGCATATTAATATCGGTGATCACGATATCAGGCTTGGTTTCTTCCATCACTTCGAGTGCTTCCACCCCGTTACTTGCCGTACCGACGAGTGTTAAGTCAAGTGATTGCCAGTTTATAAGGTGCGTGAGTAATTGAATCGTTAAAGCTTCATCATCAACGAGTACGACAGATAGTGTCATCATTTTCCTCCTTATGCTGGTTTAATAATCGTTTAGGTAAGCTAATCACAACGGTGGTACCCGTTCCTTCCGTTGCATAGACAGCTAAATAGGCGGCGCGGGTAAATTCATGCGTCAAGCGTTTATATACGTTCGCTAGTCCAATGCTTTGAATATTCGTTTGTGACGCATCTACTTGGTCTAAACTCACCCGTAACGCCTGAAGTTCATCAGCTGACATGCCGCGGCCATCATCCGTCATTACGAGGACTAAATCGTCGCCTTCTTCTTCTACGAGTAACGTGATTTGGCCCGTTTTTTTGCCACTGAGACCGTGTAAGATGGCATTTTCAATCAGCGGCTGAAGCAGTAACTTTGGAATAAGAATATCTTCGAATTTTTTAGGTAATACAAGATCGAGCCTAATATGAGCATCAAAGCGAATGTTTTGAATCGCCAAATAATGTTCTAGATAGGTGAGTTCAACTTTTAACGGCACACGGGCATACGGTTGATAGACCGCGTACTCCAACATTTTACCGAGCAAGGTCGATAAGTGTGAGATTTTCTCACTTTCTTTATTTATGGCCAGTGCCTTAATCGACTGGAGCACATTATTTAAAAAGTGTGGATTAATTTGATTTTGAAGCACCCGCATTTGTTCCTCCGATACTTTTTTCTGTTCATCACTAAGTGCGCCGTTAGAGAGGTAATGTTATGGACCATCGTTTCAGCCGCATCTGATAGTTCTTTAATTTCGTCACTGCTTGACTTATCAAAAGTGACGTCATAATGCCCTTTTGAAATCTGATGAAAGTTATCGATCACATGTCTCATCGGCACTAGCATACTTTTTGATAACAGCCCTGAGACAATGGTAATTAAGATCGCGGAAGCGATGATGACGGTCAGAATGACCGTGAGTAAGTTCCACTCAAATGCGGTCACACTGGACATCTTCTTTACCCCAATCATTTGCCAACCGGTTGGCCTGATCACATTCGACCTAACGAGTAAATCAGCCCCCTGTCCAAATGGTTCTTCTATCACCGTATCAACGTCTGAATCAGACAATGTCTCCCCTACGGCCATGAGTTGTTGATGTGACAACGTCAGTGATTCCGGTAAGTAGACCCACTCTGTGCCATTACTAATTAGAATATTTAGGTCTTGATCGAGTGTATTTTCTAATAGAATGGCGGATAAATCGATATCGTAGACTAAGTAAGACCGGTCTGTCGGCGCAAATAAAAAGGTGTTTTGAATCTGCCTAATAATTGAAATCGTTTGTTTTTCTTGGTGATTGAGTAAATAGTCGGTTGGATGAAAGCCGGTAAAATAATTATCACTAAATCGGTCATTTTCAATCACATCGCTAAACCAAGGGGCATCATAAAAGTTATATTCATTCCGCACGTTTTTCTTATAAGAATACAACATATGACCAGATTCGCCGATAATATAAGCGTTTTTAATATAAGGCACCAGCGTAAGTTGTTGAAGGCGTTCATGAACGAGTCGTTGATTCTTTAACTCAATCGCGTAATCAATTTGTTCTGTCCGATTGCGATACCCGACCGCTCGCTGGACGTCTGGGTCATTGGCGATCAGGTTGGTGAAGCGGTCCAGATTATCTAAATGATTATGTAATAAATCTAAATTCGCCTCGACGACATGACCAAGGGTTTGGTCACTGTGCGTACGAAATGACTGATTAATCATATGAAACATAATCATCCCGACTAGAGAAATGATAACAATAAAAATGAGCGAAAAAGCTGTACGCATCTTCGCCTCGAGTGTGTTTTTCATTAACATACGTGACACCGCTTTCAGTTTAATCCCTATATCATAGCACACCTCGTTCAATGACCACATCGGCTTTTTTTACTGGTTCATTGAACATTTGTTGAGGCTATTCTTTCCATCCTTCATTGATATCCCATGACTTAAACAGGACTAGCTGCCACGCTGCCTTTATACAACGTGGCTCTTACCTGTTTTACAATTGACTCTTGACTACGAAGCGCGTTTCTTTTTTGTATAGGTAAAAACCATCACGCCACTACATATCAACATTAAACCTAACATGACAAACAGATACATGTTGGTTGCCGTATTAGGAAGCGTGTGACCTGTTGAATCATCATCTGACGTTGTATCATCTGTTGATGATGACGCCTGGTCTTCCGATGGTGTCGTTGGTTGATCATTAGCTGTGTGATCTTCTTCTTCCGCACCATTTATGTCTTCTTCTGGTTGATTGTCTGTATCAGGTTCATTAGGTACGACCGGTCCTTCTTGGTCGCCTTCATCAGGACTTGAGACAAGGGTTAAACCATTGAGCGCAGTTTCTAAATCAGCTAATAACTGAGACAATTCAGACTCTGTTGAAATACTGTCCATCTCGGTTTCAACGAGTCGGATGGCCTCTTGTAAAGCTCGGAACGATGGATCAGTATACGTTTGTTCATCATTACTGATTGCTTTCGCTTCTTCTAATCGCTCCATTAGAAGAGATTTATCTAGCGGTGTAATGGCTGGAAGTGTTTCGAGTGCATTCATCGCTGTTTGTAGGGCTAAGACGTGTGCATCAATGTCTGTTTGCGTGACATTCTCTTTCACTAGAAGTGCCTTAGCATCGTTAAGTACGTCAGTAAAGCTCGCGAATGAGGTTTCTGTATAGCCATCAGGCGTGTATGGGTCTGCTTCATTTATTAACGTTTGTAAAGCGATCCAATCAAGGATCACGTCGTGATCCGCAAAGGATAACTCCCGCATCGCCATTTTATTGACCCAACGCAGACCGACATCAGTTAAGATCATTTTGACTTGTGTCGTTTCTGGTACAGAAACTTCCACAACAAGCGTTTCACCACGTTCCGAATTACCGGCAGGTGCCCAAGGAACGGTATACGTGTCTTCTAACGTTATCCATGTATCTGTTTCGGCGTCATAGTAGGCCAGTTGGAAGGCTTTGATCCCTTGGTCATTCCCGTAGTTTGTCGATAGTTCAATGGTATGGAGTTGCACTGTCTGTTTAAAGTCATACGTGATACTTACTTCTTCATTCTCAGGTAACGTATTTGACTCGAATATAAACTCCCCACTATTACTTTCATAGTTGCCATCAAATAATTTACCGAGTTGGGTCTGATCATTTTGGCTACCGAGATTGATACTACTATAAGGAGGCAGCGGCGGTGCTTCTGTTACTTCTACTGTTAAGAGCGCCTCTGTTAAACCAGGCGTATTTTCTGGTAGATTAACTAATCGCCCGCGTTTCGTTAATCCTTCACCGTTATTGAGCTCGGCTAAGTCTGTTTCTGTGATTGGGTCCCACTTCACAAATTCTTGTGTCACAACGCCGTCGTTCCATTCCACATCAACATAAGATAAGGTGTTTGGTAAGTTTGGTTCAACATACTCTGTACCTTCTTCTCCTAATACAAAAGAGGTGTAGGTTGTCAGTTCAGCTTCACCTTCTGTCACAGTGACTGTAGACGGGTGAATCTGCGTTATTTCAAGTTCGCTCGCTGAGAGGGCTTGATTTTCTTCTGGTATCTTTTTATAAACCCTTACATAATCAATATCAAAACTATTTGGATAAGGCATCCATTCCCATGGACCTGTCCAACCACCGGCACGTTTTTCATACAATGAGAACAATTGAATCATAGGGTAATCAATTTTCGTATTGACTGCGCCAATGTCTTTCCCATCAACGTAAAAGACTAAGCGGTCAGGATGCTCCCCAGCACCTGTCCCCTCTTGCCAGTCAAAGCCATACGTGTGCCATTCATGATGAAAGTCAGCCGTTGGATCGGTATACGTACTCGCTCCACCGCTAAAAGGTTGTGATGGATCATTCCACGCGTGAAAGGCTCGTGGTACTCCGTGTTTGTTGTTACCTAACACTTCAAAAATATCAATTTCAGCTGAGTGTTCCGGACGGTCTTCAAAGCCGGTTAACCACCAGGCTGAATGTCGTGATGAACCTGGTTGAGTTTTCGCACGTATTTCATAATAACCATATTGATTAATATGTGTCACTTCTGTTTCAACAGGGTTTCTTACGACATTATTTTTCGTCCAATTATGAAGACCATTTCGGTTCCCAGTCGTAAAACCACTCACGACCGTTTGACCATCGTATTCTTCCGCCCACGGACGGGTCTCTTCATAAATTTCAAGTGACATAACGCCCTCTTCTAATGTATACGTCGGTTGAGCTAAAGCCGGCTCTCTTGTCCATGATGATAAATATTTATCCACCCAAGTGCCATCGTTAAGGTCCCATCCATATTGTTGAATTCATCTTGGAAGATTAAGCGGTAGCCATCTTTTTTTACTGGGCTTGGTGGTGTATGTACGCCCCACTTGGCAGTTAACACGACATCTTGATTAATCGTCAGCGGGAAAATCACCTCATACTCAAGATCGTCTCCGTAAAACCATCCTAAAAAATCATAGGCGTCATGTGTGATTGCTTCAAAAGGTACCTCTGTTTCTGTTAAGGGTTGTCCACTTGTTATCGTGACATTTGTCTCTGCTTCGCCATTGTTGGGATCAAAGGTTACCGTGTGACTTGCGGCATCCGCTAAGACTGATGGTGTTGCTAATACAATAAAAAATAAGACCATCGCTATGAGCGACCATACACTACGTTTCATCATCTTCATTTCATATAAACCTCCTTTAGATTTTCTACCCGGAACATTGAGGGTAGTCTTTATCCAATAAAACTTGTCGTCAGATAAGTTAGATTAAGTTAAGCGTTTACATTTTTAAATTTCACCTACCTTGTTTGTTTTAACTTATCTAACAGACATCGTACCAAAGGAGAGCGTCCAGATACATTCAGAATATTATTCGATTTATATGAATATATTATGTTCGTCGAACATAACCAATCAAGATTGATAACCACATAACCAAAACACACACGAATCAGTGTACCTTTTCTCTCATTTTGATCAACAAAAAACCCTAACCCCGTTGAAGCCTTCGCTCTCACGTTGTTAGAGTTTTTATCATCGTATTCTATATATTTAAATCAGGCTGTTTATCCGCAGATTACTTCCACTCTGAAATCACCTCAGGTGCCAGTCGCACTGACTCATAACCTGTTTCTTTAGCCTTACCAATGGAGAGAATCATAACAGGAACGTAACGTTTTGGATCGAGGTTAAAAGCTTCTGCGAGTTGGTCAGCTTCAAATCCACCGATCGGGTTCGTATCATAACCATACGCACGCGCCACTAACATGAGTTGCATCGCAAACAGACTTGAGTCAATTTTGACTATATCACTCATAACGTTTGTCGGTAAGCTCTCATAAAGTGGGACAATGGTTTGAAGTTGTTGGTCACGAACTTCTTCAGGCATTTTCCTTTCACTGACGGCTTGGTCATAAATCATCTCACCGTACTTATAGCACTCTAAGTCACCAAAAATCAAAAGCATCGCACTTGAGGTATCGTTTTGTTTTGTGTTAAAGCGAATCAGTGGTCTAAGCGTATCTTTTCCTTCAGCACTTTCAACCACAACCATCCGCCACGGCTGCATATTGACTGATGACGGCGCTTTCGCCGCTTCTTTAATCATTGCGTCCATTTCTTCCTTCGGTATCTTGACGTCTTCGTCATAGACGCGAATGGAGCGGCGGTTATCTAAAATATCATAAAAATCATTGTTTACAAATGGGTGAGTCATATTTGTTCCTCCTCTTGATCAAGCATATGACGTGATGCACTTTTTAATGAATTTAAGAAGTTAATCACGAAATCAATGTCTTCATCGGTATAGTTTTCAAACAGTTGATGCATCATCGTGACTTTACTTAATTCACACTGGTCAAGTAAGTCTTTTCCTTTAGAGGTCACTGTGACGAGTACTTCACGGTTATTATCTGGATTACGCACGCGTTTAAGAAGTTCTTTTGTTTCAAGCACTTTCACATGCCGCGTAATGGCCGCTTGGTTAATCATTAGTTTACGCTGTAAGTAGGTTTGTGTGACAGCTTCTTCATGATGAAGTAGACGCATGATTTCATAGCGGGTTAAACTAATATCAAGCTTGTCATCGAATAGCTGGGTCAACTGTAAATCGACTTGTTTTAACAGAAAAAACAACTCGGTGTGATTGTGGTTCATCGCATGCACCTCCATATATGATAAGTCAACTATTGATAAGTCAATTATAAATCTTCTTAAACGTAAGTCAACTCATTTGCACACCTATTCATTAAACATTTATCTGCTTGAAGTAAAAAACGGTCGCAACAATCGAGAAAACCAAAAAAGCTGATCACTCTCATGATGAGAACGATCAGCTTTTTCATTATTCACTTTATATATCAATGATTTCATTCAAATGAAAGACAATCAGGTTTATGATGACGTTAATGACAGCGAATGAACGGCACCTTTGGCGTAACTCGCTTGAATGATCCGACTATGTTGATCATAGCTTGAGAGTAATAATGATTCTGTCTGATAGACAGCTTCTTTATCTAATTTCACCCCTCGCATGATGATACTATCGGTAATACCGGTACCGACAAAGATACAGTCATCACCACTCACTAAGTCGTCATGTTCGAGTGTCGTGTCTACATCAGTGATGCCCATCATCAGACAACGGTTCACTTGGTCATCCGAGATTGGTTTGAGTTTCCCTTGCATGTTACCACCGAGACATTTTAGTCCAACAGCAGCGACGACGCCTTCTGGTGCGCCTCCTGTGCCGATAAAAAGATCAATGCCGGTATGTTCCATCGCGGTTGCGATCGCATAAGTCACGTCTCCCTCATCAAAGAGTTGTACCTTTGCCCCACACATCCGTACCCGGTGAATGAGTGATTCATGTCGTGGTCGGTTTTGAATCGCGACATTTAATTCTCTGACATCTTTATTTAGCGCGATACTTAGATTGTGAAGGTTTGTCTCAATCGATAAGTTAATATCAACCGCTTCTTTTCCTTTTGGACCAACCGCTAACTTCTCCATATACATATCCGGCGCATGAAGTAACGTTCCCCGCGGGGCGAGCGCTAACGTCGTTAACGCATTGCTTTGGTTATTGACCGTAAGTACCGTCCCTTCAATCGGATCCACCGCAATGTCAACAGGAATACCACCACGACCTAATAATTCATTGATGTGTAACATGGGTGCTTCGTCTAATTCCCCTTCACCAATCACCACTTTCGCATCGATGGGTAAAACATTTAAACCGTCACGCATCACCGTTGTTGCCGCACCGTCGGCACCATTTTTATCGCCACTACCGATAAAAGGGAAACTTGCGATGGCGGCTTGTTCACTAATTTGAAGGAGTTCTAACGCAAGAGATTTTAACACAGGTTCTCACCTGTTAGATCAGCTGTGTCTACATTTCGCTCGCTAAAAAGCGTGCTTGTCGATGAGTGGTTACCGTCTGTTTCAAAATCAGTTACTTCTAAGAAAGCAAGGATTGTTTTAACCATTGTTTGTTTGTCCATTTTGTCCGTCGCAATAATTAATAGATTGGCCCCATCATTATTCACCGCAGCTTGTGCCTCAGCGGCATCTAAACAACGAACCGCGTGAATCCCAGGTTGGTTAAATGACACGTCTTCATTTGATGTCGTCATGAGAATACCTCTGTCGACATTCCCACTTTGAAGTACTTCTGTCATTTCTACTAATGATTGTTCAATTGTTGTCCCGTCTTGTGTCATACCACCTAGATTACTTATATGATGCGCTGTTGGGCGTAAATAACGATTCATTTCACGTTTCATAAAAAAGCTTTGATAGTCACTTGCGATAGCTACCTTCATTTATCATTACCTTCTTTCGTTTGATTTCGTTTTATGATTTTAATATATCATTATCTTTCGTTTATGTAAATATATTTTTCTTTTATTTTCGTTAACTTGTGAAATTACTCGTTCATTTTCGTTTTTATCCTTATATATGTTAAAATGAAACCATCACAATGGATGGATTACTTTCACATGAAGAGGCAATCAATGGTATAATAGGGGTCACACACACTGTTGGTATTCAAACAACCTTAACTGAAGATAAATGATTCTGACTAAACTAAAACGTACGTTAACATAAAACATAAACAAACGTGGACCGTAAGGTCTACACTTAAGAGGTGACAAAATGACAAAACGATTTACGAAAGAACGACGCGAACATATACATGACCTTATTCTTGAAAGAAAGCGGGTCACGGTGAAACAACTATCCGAAGAACTTGATGTATCTGAAGTGACGCTGCGAACGGATTTAAAAGAAATGGAAAAGGAAGGTTTACTGACGCGAACACATGGCGGGGCCATTATGAAAGAACCAACGACACCGACAGGGAGCTTTAAGAAGCGGTCAGAAACGAACTTAAAAGAAAAGCAAATCATGCTAAGCGCGCCCTCTCACTCATTGAAGATAAGAGCTGTATTTTACTTGATGCCAGTACAACGGCGTTAGAGCTAGCGAAGGAAATGAAAAACTTAAATATGAAACTAACGATTATGACAAACGGGATGTCGAGTGCGATTGAATTAAAAGAAAACCCGTACTTTAATGTGATTTTAATTGGCGGGATATTAAGACCTGGTTCCATGGCCTTAGAAGGTTCTGTCGGTATTCAAGCGATGGATATGTTAAATAACATTGACTTACTGTTTACTTCCTCAAGTGGCTTCTCTTGTGAGAGTGGCTTAACGGACTTTAACTTTTATGAGACAGAGTTAAAGAAAAACATGGTCCAAAGAGCGAAACATGTCGTGGCCTTACTTGACCATTCTAAGTTTAATACGAACTCTATTTCATCGTTTGCGACGTTAGAAGAGATTGATACGATTATTACGGATCATGTTGTGGAAGAGGCAACGGCAGAAAAGATCAACACTGCTGGTGTTCAATTAATTGATCACTAAAACAAAAACAGCTAAACCAGAGTTCAAAAAGGTTTAGCTGTTTTTATGTCTATAAGTGAACATTTTCTAAAAAATAATTCATTCTCCGATTTCTAATAAGGTTTGATTTATATGTGCAAATACCCTTTCTACTTTAGACCAATCTTGTTTCTGATTTGTATAGAGTAATGTGTTGTGTAAATCTTCATAGCTCGCTTTTATATCATTTGAAAGTTTTACTTTCCAAGTTATAAAATCATAATCGTCTTCTGGATTATACCCTTTGGCGGTGTTTCTTTTTTCTAAATAGATAGCATCGGTTTTGTTTTGTGATTTGAATAATATTCTTTAGATTTTCTTTATCCTCTAGAAAGCTTTTAACCTCTTTCATTTCGCTAAGTTTAACGACATCATAAATATGTCTAACTTTTTCATGAAGCGTTCCACACATGGCATGTCTCTTAACAGACAATATTTTATCTACAAATGTTCTTTCAATACTCAACACATTTATCCGAAGCTTTTCTAACTGAAATTCCTCAATAGCTTCACTTTCATCCATATGCTCCAAAAAATCCTGGATATACGATTGAAGTTGCCTTATGCTGTACGGGTGTGGTCTTACACTGGAACCTATTTCTAGTTTTATTCTCTCGATCTCTTTGTGTTCATCAGTGAACCAAACATAGCTTGATTTGTTTCTATCATTTCGTTCTGCACCTATTTTTTCTACATTTCCACTTTCCACAAGTACCCTTTCGATGGCTTTTAGTTGTTTGCTTACCTGCTTATTTGACATGTCATCTTCAGGGATATAAGTTAAATCAATATCCTCAGAAAATCGTTCTATCGATCCTGGATAACATTTACTTAATGATGTTCCCCCTTTGAAAACAACTTGATTGACATAAGGGCTGTTTTGTAAATGACTGAGAATCCGTGTTATAAAATAGTCTTTTCTTACTGCATTTGAAGGAAGATTATATTGTTTCGCAGTTAATTGAATAAGTTCTTCAAAGATTTCTTCATTATGGTGTAAATTCATATAAGTCCTCCATTCTCATCGAATTATATTTAGACAGGCCATTTAAATACTTTCCAATGGAATGGTTAATTTTATAATAATCTAAAACATTCTTTAAAGAAGCAAGCGTACTCTTTTTATAACCAATGGCTATCAAGAGTTTTTCAAGTAATTGATCATTATATAATGCCACAGCATCTTCAATAAATCGAATAGCATGACGCTTATTAAATTCTTCTATCTTGTTAACATTCTCAAGAAAATCTAGTAATTCAATCATTTTAATCGAAGCAGTGTCAAACCTTATATTCACCTTTTTTATTGTAACGTCTAATACTTTCTTTTTTACTTGTTCACTTACATTTGAATAAACGTCAATACTATTAGAAATCTGTGTTGTCAATTTGTACTTATTATACATGCGATAACCAACGATCACGCCATTCTTACCATCTTTCCCAAGATAATGCTCTAGAATATGTTTTTCTGATGAAATGCGTCGGCCAAACCTTCCGGTTTTAGGTTTGCAATAAATACCTTTTGTCAACCTTGCTATCTCGCCACTTTCTGTCATCCGAGAGATTGTTTTATAATACGTTTGCTCCGGTACATCCTTACATTTACTTATATAAATTTGGTGCGCATCAATAATGTCAAGTTCAGCATATTTACTGATTGTTTCCTTTATCATTGTTGCGTAACTCATCACTTCTCACCACCTTAACTAACTTTAGAATATTTCTATTTTATTATTTTGTCAAGTTTTTTTAATTTTTACTTGACAATTTACAAGAAGATAACTTGTAATATCAAGGATGATAGGAACTTTATGAATCCCAATAACCTTATCAATACTACTGTAAAATAATGTTGAGTCATGTAGAGCGCTATATATTGCAGAACAATATATATTTTCGATATTTGTGGTATGTCAACACAAAACTGTACAACTTTTTTTAAGGAGCACAACTCGGACTATCGCTTCTTAGTATTTTAAATTCTTATATTAACACTGCTATCTTATTGTCACTTGACTGTCGCTCTGCTCACATGCGATTGAGCCCAGCAACCAGATGATGAAAACATCTGGCTCTGTCATACAGACTAGCACGCTCGCCTCTCCAAATAAAGTTCGCGTCTTTTATGATGCAGAATGTATTGCTCTATTTTTTATTTGAAAGAAAAAACTACGATATCTTTCTCACAACAAAAGACTTACCTTTCGGTAAGTCCCTGTCGAGAGAATTATAAAGTAACAGAAATAGGTGTGGTATTAAACATCCATTACTTTATATGAATAGGGTTATTATAAAATTCTAATTCCTCCTTCCTTTCAAAAGAACGGTCTGTAACGTTCTAAAGATTTTCACCAATGTAGCATTGGTTATATATGAACGTAATAGCGATGTTAACTTAAATGATCATCTTAACCATTACGTTTCTTATTGATAATATCAAAGGCTACAGCTCCGAGTAAGACGAGCCCTTTGATTGCTTGTTGCCAGTCAATCCCAACCCCAAGCAGTGACATCCCATTATTCAAGACACCCATAATTAAAGCACCAATAAGCGCACCAATGGCTGTACCAACACCACCCGTAAGTGATGCCCCACCAATAACAGTCGCAGCAATGGCATCTAATTCAAATAAGTTACCCGCTTGAGGCGTAGCGGCATTTAAACGCCTGAGAAAACTAAACCAGCTAATGCGGCGAGAACACCCATGTTGACATAAATCCAAAACTTGATTTTTTGTGATTTCACACCGGATAATCGCGCTGCTTTTTCATTCCCACCGACGGCATACACATGGCGTCCTGGAATCGTCTTCGACATAAAGAACGTATAGCTGGCAATCAATGCAACAAGAATCATAAGAATATAAGGAATACCCGCATAGACCGCTAGTCTTTCCGTAAATAATCCAATCAGTACTGAAATAAGAATCACTTTCGTTAAAAATAACGGGTATGATAATTCCGTTTGATTAAAGGCTGCTTTTATTTTTCTTGCTCTAAACTCACTATAGACATAAACAATGATTGCAAAGACACCAATAATAATAGCCATCATATTATAACTACCACCATTTAGAAGGTCTGGCATAAATTCAGAACTCATGATGCGGAAGTTACTTGGAAATGGCGCTAATGTGCGCCCATTTAAAACAACCATCGTTAAGCCTCTAAACAACAGCATACCGGCTAAGGTCACAATAAAGGCTGGTACTTTGACATAAGCAACCCAAAAGCCTTGCCATGCGCCAATCACCGCACCAACAAGCAGTGAAATAATAATAGATGGAATCACCGGTAGTTCCCATGTAATCATCAGCGTTCCCGCAATCGCCCCAACGAAGGCAGCAACTGAGCCAACAGATAAGTCGATTTCACCGGTAATAATCACAAGCACCATTCCGATAGCTAAAATGATCACATAGCTATTTTGCATAATGATATTCGTAATATTTAGTGGGGTGAGTAAAATCCCTGCGTGAGTATTTGAAAAATAACGACAATCCCTACTAGGGCAACAATCATGCCGAATTTACGGATATTATTTGTGATTAATTGCTTAAAGTTGTTCATTTTTTACCACTCCCATCAGCTGTCATATATGTCATTAGCTTTTCTTGATCGGCTTCATCTACCATAAAGTCTCCGGTAATATGACCGTTATTTAATGTGTAAATACGATCACACGTCCCGAGAAGTTCTGGTAATTCTGAAGAAATCACAATGATACTTTTACCTTCTTCAGCTAGTGTGTTCATAATTTTATAGATTTCATTTTTAGCACCAACGTCAATGCCTCGCGTTGGCTCATCTAAAATCAAGATATCAGGATTTGTAAACATCCACTTACCTAAGACGACTTTTTGTTGATTACCACCACTTAAATTCACGACGTTTTGTTCGATACTCGGCGCTTTAATTTTTAATTTATTTCGGTAATCTTCCACGACGTTGACCTCTTTACCTTCATCAATCGTCATCCCTTTAGCTAACGTTGTTAAATTCGCGAGCGTGACGTTCTTTTTAATCGTATCATCTAAAATTAACCCGTATTCTTTACGGTCTTCTGATACATAAGAAAGCCCCTGCTTTATTGCCTTGTCTACTGTTGAGACATCAATCACGTGATTATTTTTTAATACTTGACCTGATTTGACTTTCCCATAACTTTGACCAAAAATACTCATCATCAACTCTGTTCGACCGGCTCCCATGAGACCCGCAATCCCTAGCACTTCACCTTTTTTTACGTGGAAGTTGACGTTGTTGGCAATTTTTTTGCCAGGCAGATGGGCATGCTCAACAGTCCAATCTTTGACTTCTAATTGAATGTCTCCGATAGTTGCATGACGTTCAGGGAAAAGGTTGGCTAAACTGCGCCCAACCATACTACTAATAATTCGGTCTTCTTTTAACGTATCATCATTGACTAAGGTTTCAATCGTTTGACCGTCACGCAACACAGTCACGTGATCAGAGACTTTTAGTACTTCTTTTAATTTGTGTGAGATTAAAATTGAGGTTAAGCCTTCTTTTTTAAATTCTAATAACAATCGAAGTAAGTTTTCACTTTCTGCTTCATTTAAGGCGGCGGTTGGTTCATCTAAAATAAGCAGTTTCACACGCTTGGAGAGAGCTTTCGCTATCTCAACCAATTGTTGTTGACCGACACCAATATTTTGGATTAATTCCGTACTATTCGCCCGCATGCCGACTTTCTTGATTAATTTTTCAGTTTCAGCCGTCGTTTCTCCCCAGTTAATGATACCTTTTTTGGCGCGTTCATTACCTAAGAAGACATTCTCAGCAACAGATAGTTCTGGTATAAGTGCCAGTTCTTGATGAATAATCACAATCCCCTTCGCTTCACTTTGATTAATCTCTTCAAATCGACACGTCTCACCTTCAAACACGATATCCCCATCATATGTACCATATGGGTGAACACCACTTAAGACTTTCATCAAAGTAGATTTCCCAGCACCATTTTCACCGACAAGCGCATGAATCTGGCCTTTTTCTACTTTGAAATTCACACGATCCAGTGCTTTAACACCCGGAAATTCTTTCGTTATATTGTTCATTTCAAGAATGATGTTACTCAAGGTTAGCACCCCTTTATTATTAGGCGCGAATATATACTCGCGCCTAGTTATCGTTTAGTTATTGACTGCCTCTCTTATACGTGAATCACTTACAGTTCGTCTTCATCGTAATAACCTGAATCAATCAGTACTTCTTGATAGTTATCAATATCAACTGATACAGGATTTAATAGGTATGATGGCACGATTTTGACATTATTGTCATACGTTTCGGTATCGTTGACCTCGGGTTCTTCACCATTTAAAACACTATCCGCCATATTGACCGCTTGTTCTGCGAGCGCGCGTGTATCTTTAAAGACGGTTTGTGTTTGTTCACCAGCGATAATCGAACGTACAGATGACCGCTCAGCATCTTGACCGGTCACGATTGGTAACGGACGGTTCTCCGAACCATAACCAACCGCTTGTAGCGAGGAAATAACTCCTAAGCTAATCCCATCAAACGGTGAATAAACAACATCTAATGTTTCATCTGAATAATGAGCACTTAAGATATTATCCATCCGCTCCTGAGCTTCAGCTCCACTCCAACGCAAAGTTGCCGCTTGTTCAAAGTCTGTTTGACCACTTCTTACCACGAGTTGACCATTGTCAATATACGGTTGTAAGATCGACATCGCTCCGTCCCAGAAGAAGTAAGCATTGTTGTCATCTGGTGAACCGCCAAAAAGCTCAATATTAAATGGCCCTTCACCATCAGCTAATCCTAAGTTTTCTTCAATGTATTCCCCTTGGATGACACCTACGCCAAAATTATCAAATGTGGCATAGTAGCTCACATGATCATGATTCATAATTAAACGGTCATAAGAAATAACCGGAATATCTAAATTCTCTGCTTGGTCAAGCACATCTGTTAAGGCTTCACCATCGATTGATGCAATGACAAGAATATCAACCCCACGGGTGATCATATTTTCAATTTGTGATAATTGATTCTCTACAACATCCTCAGCATACTGTAAGTCTGTTTCATAGCCTAGTTCTTCGAACATGGCAACCATATTATCACCATCATCAACCCAGCGTTCAGACGATTGTGTTGGCATGGCAATACCGACAGTCTTCGTTTCATCGTCTCCGCCACTTCCGGAGTCCCCACAAGCTGTCATAACGAATAGACTAAAGATTGCAACCACTAATATTCCTAACTTTTTCATACATCATTCCTCCGTTTCAATAAGTGTTGTCTTAAGGTGTTTTCTTAAGATAGTTTCACTTTAACATCCAAATAAAGCGTTTTCACAATGTTCTTTCTGCACATTTTTGCGATGCACTAGACAAATTTGTGGTAACGCTTACAAATTGACCTATTAAATTAAAATAAGACAATATAAAAAGCCAACCAATAGAGTTGGTTGACTCAGGTTATCTTTTGTTACCTTTACGTATGAGTTGAAACGAATTTTGATGGCGGCATCCCTTCTGTTTTTTTAAATAGTCGACTAAAGTAATTAGGATCACTAAAACCAGATTCATAAGCAATCGCTTTGAGAGGCAACTCATTTTTTCTTAGTAATTGTTTCGCATACGTCAATCTTTTTTCTCGCACATAGTCGACAAAAGACAGGTGATTCTTTTGTTTAAAAGCTTTACTTAGGTGATACACACTTAAACCGACAATCTCTGCCAATTGTTCAAGTGTCAGATTCGGATCAGTAAAGTGGTCATCAACATAGCGAACGGCTTGCTCAACAGGTGAGGCCATCTCATGCTTCACTTTTAACGCTTGGCTATTTTTCACTAAAAAGTCTGTGATTAACGTATGAAACACTTCTTTACTTGTGACTAAATCAAGCTGTTGTTGAATGGATAAAGTAGAATCAATCAAGCCAAAGTTAACTAATTGGCCTAATAGAACATCACTATACCGCCGCATCTTTGTTAATTGATGCTGAGTCGTTTGTTTGAGCTGATAAAAATATTGATCAATCGCGCGTTTTAAAGACGGGACCTCACCTTTCTCAAATTGATGAATCACGTCTTGTTGATACGTATCAAGTGCTTTTAACTTAGGCGTAAAACCTAATTGATACGTGCTGTAGCTAATATCCTCACGGTCGATTAAATCATAGTAACTAAGTAAAGCTTCTTCATAACTTTGTCTTAAGTTTTCACCCTTAACAACACGTCCTAAACTAAAACGTATGACCGGGTCCGTTAACAAAGTCTCTTTTAAAATCTTCAGCGCATCCAGCGTTTTTTCTACACCGGTAACCGCAACTGGAATGTGCGCACCAAACGTTGGGCCAACAATGAGTCGCTCATTCTGAGCTTTTTCAAAGAGGACTTCTTCGTTATATTCAGCACTGACAAGCGCAATAGCAATGGTTTTAAACGTCTCGCTTTCTCCCCCAATTAAACCTTCCACTAATTGTGACCGGTCCCTCATTTGTTGGAGCTGTTGTTTTTGATGATCGGTTGATTTACGCTTTTCCATGACTTTATGATAGACGCTGATGACCTCTTCTTCAGGGGCCGGTTTTAATAAATAAGCATGAACCCCGTAATCAATCGCTTGTTTCGCATACGAAAACGTATCATACGCACTGACCATGATAATGTCGACTTCGTTGTCTGTTTGTTTTATCTTTTTCACAGCTTCAAGACCGTCAACCTTTGGCATATTAATATCCATGAAGATTAAGTCAACGGGTTGTTCTAAACAAATATGAATCGCTTCTTGACCATTATTCGCATGGAGAAAGCGGATGGCCTGTTTCGTTGACAAATGATTCTTTAACATTTGTTCAATAACTTGACGTTCAATTGCTTCATCATCGACGAGTAAGATAGCGTGTGTCATCGTTTATCACCTTCCATTCGTGTCATAGGTAAGATAATCTTAATATGTGTGCCTTGATTCAGCTTGGACTGAATATCAAAACGCATGTCGCTATAGTAATGACGTAACCTTTCTTTTACGTTCGTCATACCAAGGCCTGTTGAGTGACCTTTTGTATCAACGATTGGTTGAGTTGTATCAAGTAATCGTTTGACTTTAACTTGATCCATACCAATGCCGTTATCAATGACTTCAATTACCATCGTCTTTTTCTCTCTCGAGACTTTCACGATAATCACGCCTTGTTCATCGAGTGGCTCAATACCATGAATAAACGCATTCTCAACAAGCGGCTGTAAGGTGAGAGGCGGAATGTTGCTATCAAGACAGTTCTCATCAATGAATGTTTGAAAACTAAACCGCTGACCAAACCTTGCCGCTTGAATTTGAAAATATTTTCTCACCGATGCGACTTCAGCTTCAATCGTTGTGAGGTGATCAAGCTCACCGATATTATGGCGTAATAATCCTGATAAGGCATGGATTAATTGATCGGTTTCTTTTGCCTCTTCTAAGTATGCCGTTCGAGATATCACATTAAGCGTATTGAAAAGAAAATGGGGTTGAATCTGATTTTGAAGTGATTTAAGCTTCATCTCCCTTAACAATTCTCGCATAAGCGCTTTTTCTTTCATCTCACGCATCGCTTCTGTGATATTGTAGCGCATTAAATTAAAGCTGTCCGCAAGGACAGATAGCTCCTTCGTATGACAACCATCGACATCATTAATATAATAATCTCCCTCGGCTAAAGCTTCAGCGGATGTCGTTAAAGCATCAAGTGGGACAGTGATTCTTCGACTGACATTTAAAGCCACAAACAAGGTCACAACAATCCCCAATAACACTAAAGTTAAGACAAGGGTATTAAATTTCTCTAAACGTCTTGCCTCTAACTCAGCTAATGTTTGATGCTGGGTGATTGTTTTATCTAATAAGCGAAAAATTTCTTCTTCTATGTACTGCACGCGTTGTTCGACCTCGCGAAAGGTTTGGTTATAGATATCTACTGGGGCTTGGTCGACGTGAATAATGGTTTGTCTTGTAAGACGAATCATATTAGAGACGTATTGGCGTAAAGGAATGACATCAATCGCATCTCTAGCTCTTTGATTAAACTGACCAATATAGACTTCAAAAGCGTCGAGATTGGTTGCGAGTGGTTCGTGATTATCTTCTACAGGTTCTTCCACATATTGTTCCAGTTGTTGAAGAATGGTTTGCGTCTGTTGATTAATGGTGTTTAAATCATTTGTCTTTTCTGTTTGGTCTTGTTGTAACTTGGTACTGTATTGATAGGAACGGTACTGAATATAGATAACACCTAAGGCGAATGATAAGGTAATCACAAAATACAGCAGTAATTGTCGTTTCACGCTTAATTTTTTCATTGCGTCACGTCCCTTACTAACCGACTTTCCGTATGAATCATCTCAGGTACGTCATGACCGTCAAGAATGGTACGAATAACATCCATACTTCTCATGCCCATTTCATAAGGTTGTTGACTTACCAGTGTATCGACGCGGCCGTTAGCTAACAGTTCTAAATTTTCTTTTAATGTATCAAAGCCAACGACATAAATATCTTCTCGTCCTAACACATCCATTGCTTCTGTCATACCAATCACATCGAGGGCACTGACACCTACTAACACATTGATTTCAGGATAGTCTCTTAACATCTGGTAGGTTTTTTCTCTTGCGTTGACGCGTTTAATATTTGATACCGCAACGGAAAGAATATCCGCTTGGGCTGACTCATTTAAAACCGATTCAATTCCAGCCAGTCGTAATTGATGATGATCATTCGTTTCACTTCCAGTTATAACACCTGCTTTAATTGTCTCGACGTGACTGAGCACATCACGCGCCATCGCTTGTCCCATCGCATAATTATCTGTTCCAACATAACTGAGTCTGTTACTATCAGGTTGATCACTATCGACTGTCACAACGGGAATACCTCGGGCTATCGCTTCATTAATGAGGGGGATAAACGTATCTGATATCCCTTGAACAATTAATCCATCCGGCTTAATATCAATGGCTTGACGCAATAAATCACGTTGGTCATTAGGATTTGGGTTCTCTGGTCCCATGTAATGGAGATACATATGATGTGCCTCGGCATAAGCCTTACCACCATCTCTCACCAGGTTCCAATACGCATGGTCTTCTACTTCGCCAATCATAATGATATAAGGCCGTTCACCTAAACTTTCTCTTATTTTCTCATCTTCTATCTGTCCATGAATGGCACGCATATCGAGCATCAGAAAAACACCATAAAGTGAAAGCGCTAACATTATTATCACCGCAAAAATCGTCCATTCCTTCTTTCGCATCCGTTCATCACTCACTCTCATGATCTATATCGTCAGGATGATAGCACAATTTTTAGAGTTATTCTATTAAAAATGTACCACCTTACCGTCTTTTTTACCGTTAGTTTCTAATAAGAATACTTAATAGAATTACCATTACGCAAGCGGTCGCTGTTCTTTATACTTAGTGGTGGGTATGGTAGCTTCGTTTGACATTGGATTTACTTTAGGCGCAAATATATGTCGTATGTGATTAAAAGTTGTGACAATAACAAATGTTTCCGTTAGTATAACATGAGTACCATATATATATGACATATTAGTTCGTTATATTAATTAGCTATACAAACCAATATGTCGTTAATATCTCTTGTTTTATCCTGAATTAAAAGCTTAACTTTCTTGTTTTTAGCTTTGTAATAATGAAATCAGAGTTATTACCTTTAGTCATTCTTTAAATTTTATCGTTAAAATGTACATCAGGATAAAGATCCCATGATATTTAAGTGATTTCTTTGAAAAACCCCATCTAGAAAGTTTAGTCATCATTTTATTAATATTGAATTGATACACCAACCGATAATTAGGTAAATAAAAATGCTTCCCTTTTCTCAGTTGTCTTTCCTTTCTATTTTTAAAATACTCTCTAGCACTTATACAAACATAGATGCCTAGTAAAACTAAGTCTATTTTTATATCAAATGATAACGTATCAAAACGGTTTTTAGACACCATGAGAGAAATAAATAAAAGCAATAAGGCCAATCTTGATTTATTTTCCTCTAACCAAGCGTATAGATATCCGCACGATAGTTTAAATAGCTCAAGTAAATTATCATACATATACGTTTTAATACCAATGATTCTAGAATTTTCAAAGCTTTCCGTTGCATTTTTCTGGTTCTTAGATATTGTTTTGAAATCACTCGTTGTCCTATTAAACATAAGCACGTTAAAGTGCATCCGTCTTTTTTCAGAGAATGTTTCATGTTTTGAATTATTTATTGACAAATAAGAAACACCCAGATAATCCCATTCCGGTTCAATTGAAGATATTCCTAACTCAGCAACAATTTCTCTCCTCATTTCATTATCTAAATCCACACGATAATCTGAATGATAATCCATTGTCGGTAAATCTTCAAAAACACTCTTTTTATAAAAATCTACATGCTTATCCATAAATTCCGATTGACCGTTTGCTGAACAATAAAATTCATTCGCATCAATACTTTGATTACCTCTTTGTGCTGCAATTAAATAGTTATCTGCCGTCTTAAGATTTGCTGACACAGCAATTGTATGTGTATTCAGTGATTTTTTTAAGTACCGATTAATCCGATCGATTTCTTCCTGTTCATAATCACGTTGCTCGTATATCCCACTGTAACGATTCTTGTCCTCGCTATACAAGTGCTCATCTTGTGCACGATCTTCGTATAAATCAAGTTCTATTAACATGCCTTTATAATACTTCCCTAACGAAGTATCATTGAAATATGGATGTTTAAGAACCCCCGAATTATCCATCATATCAACCGTTGCGAAGGTTGTTCTGCACACATTAAAAGTCAATTGTTTAATAGATGCATTAGATGCCTGATTATGCATATATTCAAGTTTCATCACCCTCGGCATAACACCTGAATAATACACACCTTCATTCACAAATTCGAATGTCTCCAAATTATTAAATGTAAGTAGATCACCTAACTTATTATTCTTTGTTATGATTCCTTTATCAATATGTATTAACTTATCACTTAAGTCATCAATACTATAACGATTTGTCATGTATTTAATTACTTCATCTGACCAGATACCTATTAATTTTATATGATTATTATTTTTAGTAACCGAATACCTAGCTAGCATATTTTGATCCATGTCTAACTTGTCACAGATTTCTTTTAAATCTTGTCTAAAGTTATCAGCAGTATTCTTACTACAAACTAAGATAAAGCCATAACGAGAAATCATTTGTAAGATCGCCTTTCCAAGACAAGCGATTTTTAGAAACGTTATGTTATTCAAGTCATTTGAATCAATTCTATCATCATATAAAAGATCAAATACTTCATATTCACTTTGAATTTTTATAACACTATCCCAAAATTCCTTAGAAGTATTCAAATTAAATTCTTGTAAAACCATTCTCAAAAAAGATTCATCGAACATTGGGTGTAACCCATGATAGCGATCTTTATAGTTTTCAATTGGAGATAACGTCACAGATAATTTCCCTTCGTCTTTCATTGAGAACAATTTAAATGTATTAACAACTTTATTTGACACTAACTTTGCTAAATCATTATTGATATCCACAATTGAATAATTTCTTAATAACTGTTTCACTTACTTCCCCCTCATTTATATATGATTTATTCTCATTTTAACATTAAAGTAACATGCATAGAGACAAACATTATAAAATTAAACGACTAATATTTAATCCCGTCGCTTCAAAAGGATAATTGTTTGTTATTTACAAAGTGATCTATAAGTATAAATATAACGTACGTCCCCGCAGCGTATACTCCAATTGAGAATAAATAATATCATTATTCATTTCATGTGATTAGTTAATTAATCATTCGCAACCTTCTAATTTTACTTGTTTTGATTTCTTAATTCTATCTCATAGCTATAGCTTTAAAATGTCCTTCCTTCTTAACTTCCATAAATATATAGCAATGGCGTAGAGGAAAACCTCTACGCCCATCACTCTTATTTTTCTTGTTGTTGTTCTAACTGTTCCACTTGCTTTTCAAGCTTACCGATTTCCATCTTTAAGCGACTGTTTTCAGTAATAAGTTCTTGCATGTCACCTTCATATTTCACAATCGTTCCCTCAGTCTTAGATTCATCATTGTTACAACCGACTAATGATATGGCGATCAGTAACATAAGCATGAGTTGCATTAATTTCTTCATCATTTGCTCCTTTAACTGGTGAGACTATTTATGCTCGTTTCTTTCTGTAAAGTACAACACTACCTGTACCAAACAGAATGAATAAAGCGCCCATCAGTAATAATTGATACGTGTTGGTACTCGTGTTAGGTAAATCCGATGACCCGTCTTGATTACCAGTTGCTTCATTTGAATCATCAATCGCACCGTCTTGGTCATCATCAGCTGACAATTGTTCTTCACTACCAGCATCTTCTGAATCCGTTCCGGATTCTGGTGTTTGATTCGTATCATCACCTGGATTTTCTGGATCAATAACTTCATCATCTTCATTATCTTGAATAGTCACAGAATCATACACATATTCAGTTAATGTCTTACCATCATAATCACTTGCTAATGTTGAAATAACAACATCGTATGTTTCACCTGGGGTAAAACTGTCTTCTTTTAATTGAATGGTTATTTCATCTGTTAACTCTATTGATTCATCTGTTTCATAGTATCCAGATTGACCTTCTACTTCTTTATAGCCTGGTAAACTATGATAGTCGTAATCAATCGCTAGCGTTTGTTCTCCTAATTTAAGTTCAATGGCTTCTTTTAATGACGCAACATCCATTAAGCGATCAAATGTGATCGTAATAACTGATGCATCATGAGGATTTGTTTCAAGTGTGCCAAAATCAATCGTGTCAACAACAGGATCTGTTGTTCTTGTGAGTGGTACGTTTAATTCTGTTTCAGCTGGTGGGACAACGACACGTCGACTTTCATAACGAGCATAATCATCTTTACTAAAGACAACTCGCCAATCGCCTTTTGGCACATCCCAACCATAACGACCATTGACATCTGTTGTTTGTGGGTTGATTTGATTGATCAACGTTGTATCATAAAATGACCAACGTTCTTCATCCTCTAACCAGACTTCTAATATAGCCGTCGCTCCTTCTAAACGGTTTTCCATGCTTCCTTCAAACACGTAACCAGAAGGGTCAATTAAGACAAGTACTTCCATTAGAGGTACACGAATCGTTTCACCATTAACGATGTAACTAACTTCGAATAATTGTTCACCAAATGATGTCCATCCACTTGGGAAAGTACCGACAAATTGATTGTCCTCTTTTGTTAGAGAGACTGTTTGGCCAATGAAGTGAATAAATGCTTCTTCTACTTCACCGTCAAACGTGACAGATACTTCAATTGGTGTAAATTCCGCAATAGCGGTCGCGATCACACCTGTTTTTTCATTAATCGTCATATCACGGTTCCAACCAGCAGTCACATGTGCATCTGTCATGGAGACCATATCTGGACGATAAGACACTTTTACTGGTGCTGTGCGACTTTCTTGGTCGCCATCGATTACTTTTGCGGTTAATTGATAGTCTTTTGCTTCCCCAATATCACCTGGTAATTCAATGGTCGCATACCACCATTTACCTTCAACAACCGTTTCCGCAAGGAAACGCTCACCTTCGTACACTTCAACTGTTGTACCAGTCTTTGCTTGACCATAGACACTAAGTTCTTTCGTCTTGGTTTGTGCGGGTGCTTCTAAACTAATTGAAAGGACGTTGGTTGTTGCTGTTTTATTATATGTTTCATCATCTGCTTTGACGTTGATAGTAGAGACAAGTGTGTCTGTTGCTTCATCATTGACCGTCACTTGGAATGAAATAACACCCGAGGTTCCTGGCTCAACGTCTTGTAATGTAATGACCCCATCTTCATACGTGATGGTTTCATCGTCAAATAAGAAACTTTCTTCAATTAATGTCACATGTTCATCTAATTGAAGCGTTAATGTGGCATCACTGACACTCGCCTCGCCATTGTTTTGATAGTTATATCGATACGTAAACGTCTCTCCTGAAACAACTTGACGTTTATTAGCGGCGAATGTATTACCTTCACCACTGAGTGCGCCACTTTTCTCTTCTTCAAGAATATAGGTCGCTTTCTCATCATCTGGTGTAATATTCTTCACTTCTAAGCGTGGGTGTTGGTAACTTTCAAAGACTAAACGATAGTTACCATCTGACATATTATTAAATCTAAATTCACCTGTGTCACCTGTTTGTGTTGAACGTTCAATATAGCGCTCATTAGACTTATAAAGATACACGGTCACGTTACTCGCTTCCGTCCCATCTTCTAATAATACTTTTCCTTCGATATATTGTTCTTTTTGCAGTTCAATGTCACCTAAGTCATACGCACCGTCAACAAAGTCTGATTTGTTGATCGTCACTACTCGATCTTGGTAACCTGTCATTGAAAAGCGAAGAGTAACATCGTCTTTTGGTAAGCGAGTAATAGTAAAAGCAACATCCTCTGTCTCACCATAGTTCCAGTACTTACCTGACTCAATGCTGTAGCTCACACCTGCGAGCGACTGTCCTTGACTATTCACTGTTCGTCCTGTTACTTCATAGCCTTGGTCTAACATGACTTCTTGCGTGTCAATGTCACTTGTCACCGTTAGTGACTGTGAATATGATAAGTAATCTGTATCTTCGACCATGAGTCGGTAGTTAAATTGATCCGTCACCACAACATCTTTAATGATGTACTGACCATCGTTCGCTTTAGCCTCTGCTAACTCATAATCACCGTGACGATAGTTATGCGTTGTTGCGACACCATAGCTAAACAGTGATAATCTGTCGACTGATGTGACAGGTTCACCATCAGCATCAACAATCGACACGACAACATCAGTCATGTTAATATCGGTTGATTCTATCGTGATTGCCACTTCTTCTGTTTCTTCCGAAACAGTAAAGGTTGAGATGGTATCTTCATAAGGTCCAACACCGAAAATAGTTACCGTATAATCGCCTTTAACTAACGGAAGTTCTTGTTTGGATGAACCATATGTTTTTAGGTAACCTTCTGAATCAACATAACCATAATAGTAGTCTTCTGTCTCATCATTAACTAAATAAAACTCCATACGACGTGTAACGATGTTTGATCTTCATCAAATAATTGAAGAGAAACGGTATTTGTTTCTACTACCGGTGCGTCTTCGTCGTCATCAACATCATCTTCACTATCGGATGATTCCGTTGTAAAGGTTGTAGTATAAGTTTTAACTAATTCTCCGGTCATATAATGAGACGCTTCTACAGTTAACTCATATGTTGTTTCTGGTATAAGCGTATCAATCTCAAACTGTTCAACTCTGAACTGTTATTGAAATTCCCCATATATTCACCGTCTATATAAACATCATAGTTTATTGCATCATAATAACCATCTTGAATATAGAAGTTGATGGACGTATCCGTAATCTGATTAAAAGCAAAGTATCCATCCATAACAATATCGGGATTCCTTTGACTATAATCGATGTGCACGCCCTTCGATTCTAATGCCTGAATAATCTCACGATTCTCTGGCGTATCAAAATCAATATCTACGTTCTCTAAGGCAACATAAGATAAATTCGGTAATAACAGTAAAGGTTTGATTTCTGTTACATCCGTATAAGATAAATATAAAGTTTCAAGTGAACTTAATTCATTAAGAGCTGAAATATCACTAATAGGATTATAATCTAAGTCCAGATAACTTAATTCTGTGAGTGATGTTAACGGACTTATATCCTTAATGTTATTACTATATAGACTTAACTCTACTAAATTAGTCGCCAAACTTAACTCTGTAATGTCAGTAATGTCTGAATGACTTAACCATAAATATTCTTGTCGTTCTAGTACATTGCTATACACTTCATCCATTGTTGGATAAATATCATCTATTAATGCTTGTCTTAAATTCTCATCATTAAAGGTAACAATATCTCCCAATGGATACATCGTATCAATATAGTCCCATTCCTCTAATACATGTCCATTTGATAATTCCATGATGAAATAGACTTCGTGTGATGTCTCTGGTTCTAAACCAGTAAATGTATAAGAATTTTCATCTTCAGTTAGCTCAACACGTTCGTTATCAAAATACAATTCAAATCTTACCACATCCAAATCAAGCGCTTCTTTTTCCCACTCAATCGATATGGATTGATCTGTCACACTATAATTTGATAACCAAATGTATGGATTCTCATCATTTTCATAGTAATAATCAAAGTTAACATCCACTCCGCGTTCTCTTAACTCATCCATCACGTTATAATCATTGATGATGACATTGTTGATACCTAAGTATTGTAGGTTATCAATAGATAATAGCGGGGTGACATCTTCTATTGGATTTCCAGATAAATAAACTGTATTCAATTCAGGTAGAGTTTCAAGTACCGTGATATCTGTAATATTGTTATAATCAAAATCGACTGTATACAAGTTAGATAGTTGATTAATACTTGTAATATCTGATACTTCAGCATCATTGATTCTTAAGTATTTAAGATTAACCAATTCGTCTATAAGTGAGATATCACTAAGAATAGAATTTGTGATTGTTAAATCTCTTAAATCCACCAATGATTTGATCATTAATAAGTCATCATACGGATAGGCATTGTATAAATTTAAAGATCTTAAATCAGGCATTTTTTCTAGGAATAATAAATCATAGGATTTATTATGAATAGTCACATCAGTAATATCTGCTAAGTCTGATTCGCGAATCTCACGGTGATACACCCCCGTGATTTCTCTTAAATACTTTTCTGTATCTGCATCTGTGTTAATAACAGGTGATGAAGCATCGCCACCTTCTGTTCTAACAACTAATGTATTCTCTTTAATCTCGAGATTTTCATAAACGTAACGGATATAAAGATTGTATCGTGTATCAGTATATAACCCATCTAACACAATGACCGTCTCACCGTTATCGCTAACCTCAAAAGTATAGTCTTCTGACATATCTTCTCCATTAACATTGATGTGAATATCTGATATGAAATCATGATGCTTTACCTTCAATTCAACCGTATCATTCGTTGTTTGAGATACGTTAGTGGATGGTGCTGGTAAAGGATTGGACGTATCAATTTCTATTATTTTCATATGTGAAGAAGCATCCTCTAAATCAAATGCGAGTGTATGCTTTTCAACAATGGTACCGTCATAGTTTGACACGATAAGTTCATAATTTCCGTAAGGAATGCCCGTTTCTTCTAATTGTTCAAGCTCATAATCGACAGAACCTTGACTGTCAAAGTCTTGATTTGTTTCACTTATTCCTGTCAACTTATATTTAAAGTCATATTCAAGGTTACTTTGGTTCTCATCAATCAAATCAATGGTTGGATAAATGAGCGCATCATCTGCATAATAGGTTTTAAATGTTATATGCATGCTTTTTTCATTATAATCCCCATAATTCTCAACCAATTGGAAAGCGTATTCTGTTAGTGGTTCCAAATCACTAAAGGTATAATTGAATGTTTCATCAGGTGAGAAAGTCAAAGAATCGATGATCTCATTATTTCTGACAAGGTCATACGTTTTAGTTTCATCAATATCATAGCTATAAAATTCAAGTGTTACTTCCGTACCTGTTTGATTAATAATATTGTAATCAATACCTAACCAATCACTATAACCCGAGTATATACTTACACCTTGCTCATCCAGTTGATTAATGATTGCTAACTGCTGATCATCTACTGTATTTGCCAAAGGTGTTTTTGAAATATCCAAATACGTTAAGTTCTCAAGATATTCTAACCCTGTTAAATCATAAATATCTCGACCACTTAAGTTAAGATTAGTCTCTGTGACTCGTTTCAAATCTTCAACCGTAATGTCTCGGTGATAAACACCTGTTAATCCACGGAAGATTTCTAACATTTCAGGATCGTTATTTGTAATAATCTCTCCTTGACTTTCATCTTTAATATAGTTGAATTCAAAGTATGTTGATTGATTACCATAGTCAACAGATACAGAGAACTCATATACTTGATTCTCTTTTAAATCAGTGATGGTGTACTCATTAGCTGTCGCATCAAGTTCAAATGATTGTCCTTCATCTATGCTCGATACATATAAAGAAATAGACGTACCTTCTTGGTATTCTGGCCATGTGAGAGTCAAACTATTATCTGCTTCTGACTTCACTTTAATGCCATGACCTTTAATTTTTGTTAATTGACTCTTATCTATTTCAATATTAACAGGCGCCGCATCCGATACTGTTACCGTATCCAAATAAGTGGTGTGGCAATGACTGCATGTATGCCTTGATCAGCTGCTTGCCTTGCCATTCTAACACTCTCTTCCATATGTTTGGCGCCGTCATCTAACCCCGGCAATATGTGACAATGTATATCAATCATAAGCGTTCTCCTCTATTTATCGCATTCATTAAGAAAGTATAGCACGTTTTACCACCAATCGGAACCTTTCTCATGACAATTTTCTGTAATTTTTACGTTAAAGATGAAACTATTGAACTATCTATGAATTAATTAAGATCTCTTTAGGGACTTTTTTATTGAATTTTCATGGTTACATGTCAATCAGTAAAATTCTTAAAACTATTCTAAAACATATCTAGGTTATTTTCTTTTCCACTGTTCACAATGTTGTCATGTTTTTTTCACCGTTTCAGATTTAAAATATTACCTTTTACTTGCCTATCATGTTTATCCGCCACATCTCTGACTGTCCTATACCTAATAATAGGCTGACGACACTTTCAGTTTTAACGTCCATCTTAAAAAGAACTATAAAAAAAGCGGGCCACAAACTCACTTATGGCGCGCGCTTATTTTTACTATTAAATTCTGTAGATATTTCTGCTTACTAAGTATACATTTTCTATTATGTCCTATACAATTTAAAGATAAATGATTGAATAATTTATCTTTATCTTTTATAGCAACAATAGATGACTTAAGCAAAACTTATTGTCCGTAATAGTAATAATGGCCTTTCGGCATTTCTTTATCGTTTAATACGACACCTAGTAGCTTTGATTTTGCTGGTAAGAGTAATTCTTTTGCTTTAAGTGCGGCTTCTTTGTCTGTTACTTTACTACGTACGACGAGTAATGAGCCATCAACGATATTGGCTAGAATCTGCGCATCTGTTACCGCAAGCACGGGCGGTGTGTCAAAAATGATCAAGTCATAGAACTGTTTCGCTTCTTCAATTAATTTAATCATCGCTTTTGAACCAAGTAACTCTGACGGATTTGGCGGTATTGGGCCAGATGGTAGCACATGTAGTGTAGGTTCATCTGTTTTTGAGACGGCTTCCAATAGAGGGAAATCCCCTACTAATACACTACTC
This sequence comes from Halolactibacillus sp. JCM 19043, assembly GCF_001310395.1. Classification (NCBI taxonomy): domain Bacteria; kingdom Bacillati; phylum Bacillota; class Bacilli; order Caryophanales; family Bacillaceae; genus Halolactibacillus; species Halolactibacillus sp. JCM 19043. The sequence continues at coordinate 77,149 of NZ_BAXD01000005.1, read as the reverse complement.
AATCCACGACGGTTATCTGCGCGGAAGGTATAATGAACGGTCGGTTTACGTAGATCTGCGTCAATGAGTAACACGCGTTTTTCTTGCTGGGCAAATACAACCGCAAGGTTGGCTACCGTCGATGATTTACCTTCTGATGGTCCTGAAGATGTCACAAGCATCGTATTTAAGTCACCATCAACCGCAGAAAATTGTAAATTCGTCCGAATTGTTCGGTATTGTTCAGAGATAGGTGAACGCGGATTATTTCTTGTAATTAAATGTCTAAATGTTTGTTTTGCTTGTTTTTCTCGTCTTGCCATAACTTACGCCCCTCTTTCTTTACGCGCACGGTGATGATGACTCGCTGCTTGTTGGATATCTGATTCTGCCATATGAGCTACCGTACCAATCACAGGTAGGTCTAGATAATTTTCAATATCTTCTTCTGTTTTCACTGATGTGTCTAAGTATTCTAGTAAGAATGTTAGACCAATTGAAAGCATCGCACCTAACACAAAAGCAATCGCAATGTTGAGTGTTAAGTTAGGACTGACGGGTGACGGATTTATACCTGCATCCGCTCTGTTTAATACACTGACGTTATCGACATTCATCAGTTCAAAAATCTCTTCTTGAAACACATCAACGGTAGTGTTGGCAATGTCTTCAGCTCGAAGTGGGTTAGTATCTCTTACAGTCACTGTTACAACTTGTGATTGATTTTCATTTGCCACTGATATTTTACTACCTAGTTGTGAAGCTGAAAGATCTAAATCAAGCTCATTTGCAACTTCTTCTAAAATACGACTACTTTTAATAATCACATTATATGTATTAATCAGTTCAATATTTGTTCGAATATCACTCTGATTAATGGTATTGGTCTGATCTGTTTGTTGTTGGTTTACTAAGAATTGTGTACTCACCTGATATTCTTTCGTAATAAAGAAAAAGGTAAATATACCACTTAATACGGCAAGTAGTAGGGATGTCGCAATAATCATACCAAGTCTTTTTTTAATAATCGCTGTCAGTTCTTTTAAGGAAATCGTTTCTTCCATATGGGATGGGCCTCCTGGAGTTTATAGTTAGGTGCAAGGCTTAGATGCTCGAATTTATGCACAAAGTAGATTATAACACAATACCAGCTAAAATACAGTCCGAATTGTCGATTTTTTCAAGGTAATTTGTCTTACCCTCTTACCTCTATAGTAATACTTAACAAATCGTTCAGAAGTGATAACCTCTCTTTATCGAAGTATGTGTAGTGACATCAATGTTATCACCTGAATCTTCTTTACATCTCTAGTTATCAAATTCCATCATATTAATAAAAGGTAAAAGAATAAGCTCATAAAGACGATTGTTATAGAATGTAGTTGAAATCTTAATATTTTAGGTCATATAGGAGACGTATATTATACTTTTCGTCTTTAATTGTAGTGTTTCCAAACTGGAATGACTTTATATTTTATAGTCGCTTTCTTATAAGTTATATTAAAGCCGCTTTTACAACATTTACAGAATGATATAGTTTTTCTTTTGGAAAAGTGTTACTATTTAAGTATTATATTTAACAAGTACTCACAACATAACGGAGGTTCACAATGAAAAAAGTAAAAAAAGCAATTATTCCAGCAGCCGGTCTGGGTACACGATTCTTACCAGCCACTAAAGCGATGCCAAAAGAGATGTTACCGATTGTTGATAAACCAACCATCCAGTACATCATTGAAGAAGCCGTTGCTTCAGGTATTGAGGACATTATTATTGTGACAGGTAAAGGTAAACGAGCCATTGAAGATCATTTTGATTTTGCTCCTGAACTTGAAGCGAATCTAAAAGAAAAGGATAAACTAGAACTATTAAGAAAAGTAGAACAATCAACGAAACTTGCGGACATTCACTACATAAGACAAAAAGAACCAAAAGGTTTAGGACATGCCGTTTGGTGTGCACGTAAGTTTATTGGCGATGAACCTTTCGCAGTACTCTTAGGTGATGATATAGTCCAAAGTGATATCCCTTGCCTAAAACAATTAATCAACCAATACGAAAAAACAGAGTCATCTATTATTGGTGTACAACAAGTAGAGGAGTCTGTTACTCATCGCTATGGTATTGTTGATCCTGGTAAGCAAGATAATCGTCTATATGAAGTTAATAATTTTGTTGAAAAACCAGCACCAGGAACCGCGCCTTCTAACCTAGCTATTTTAGGCCGCTATATTTTTAATCCTGAAATTTTCCGTTTCTTAGAACGTCAAGAAGTTGGTGCAGGTGGAGAGATTCAATTAACAGATGCGATTCAAATGTTGAATGAAATTCAAAAAGTATACGCTTATGATTTTGAAGGTAAACGTTATGACGTTGGAGAGAAATTTGGTTTTGTTCAAACGACATTAGAGTTTGCTTTGCAGAATAAAGAAATTGGTGAAGAAGTTCGTCAAATGGTAAAAGATCTTGCTACTAAATTGTAGATAACAGCATTTTGTAACTTATTTCTCTTTTTTTCGTCTAATTAGATAAACCTGCATAACAATACTAACCTTCTAAGTACTGAAGGTTAGTATTGTTTGTCTTAAAACATCAAAAATAGTTATCTTGATTGGTAGAAACAACGTGTTCTTTCTTGTATAATAGATTACGCTATACGACACTTTATTTTATAACTTAAGGAGATTATTATGAATAATAAACAACAAAGTAGACGAAGTCGAAAACAGCTTAAGCGAAAAAGACGACGTTCTATAACTATTGTATTAATCATGGCCCTATTGTTTGGTGGAGTAGGACTATTCGTAGTTGATATGTTTAATCAAGCTGCTAGTACAGTTAACGATTCCTATGAAGATGACGGAAGAGATAATGGCTCTGATTTGAGAAAAGAAGCCATTCAAACATCTAAAGATAATTTCAGTATCTTGCTTATTGGTGTTGATAATGGTGGAAGTAGACCTACTGAAAACACAAACGGTCTATCAGACGCTCTTATATTGGCTACTTTCAATAAAACAGAACATAGTGTTAAGTTACTGAGTATTCCTCGAGATTCTTATGTTTACTTACCGTTACGAGATGAATACACAAAAATCAACCATGCCCATTCATACGATGGTACCAAGGGTTCTATATTAACAATAGAGAACTTGTTAGATATCCCTATAGATTACTACGCTAAAGTTAACTTTGATGCTTTCATTGATGTAGTCGATACATTAGGTGGCATTGAATTTGACATTCCATACGAAATGTCAGAAATTGATTCTAATGACAATCAACATGCCATTCATTTAATGCCGGGCGAACAAATCTTAAACGGTGAAGAAGCATTGGCAGTGGCTAGAACTAGAAGGTATGACAATGACATTGAGCGCGGTAAAAGACAGCAAGAAATTTTAAAAGCTATATTCGATCGAGCTCTCTCTGTTAATGCAATTCTAAATTTCAACAACCTTTTAGATGCTGTCGGTAAAAACATGAAAACAGACATGTCTTTCGAAGATATTAAAAACCTATCAACTTATCTACTTGATTCCAATTTTAAAATCGAGACATTAAATCTTAAAGGATCTGATATGATAACAGATCTTTATTATTATCAACTAGACCAAGAACATCTAAACAAAGTAATTCAAGAACTAAAAGACCATCTAGAAGTATAAAAAGACCGCTTAGTCATAAAACGATGACTAAGCGGTCTTTTTTGTAAATTATTGATTTAAATATCGTCCCATTTTGTAAACTATCAATGGATTTTGAATACTATCATAGATTTTCTGTATATTTGACGTTTGTTTTTCAGCCCAACCTATATCAGTTGCATATTGAGATGTTCCTGGATTAGCAGGATTCCAACGCATTTCATATAAGGTATCTTGATTTCTCGCGAAAAAATTATTACTTACAAAAGCCGCTCCTTCTATAATTGCTTTGTCGACTTCCGTCCAATTCTTCTCGTAAGCATACTTTGCCCCACACGATAGTGGACAACTATCATAGGCGCCAATACCATACATATTATATACTTTCTTCACATTCTTAAGTGTGCCTTTATTGCTATTGGTTTGTTGAACAATATTATCATTTTTATCTATGCCCATAACAACGCCACTAGCAAGTTGTGATGTCCCATGACCTGTTTCTAGTAATGCATGACTGACTAAATATGCTTCATTAACGCCATGTTCTTTTCCAGCAAGGATAAACGCCGCTCCTTGTTGGTTAAGAACACCTTTTCCAGAAAGGATCTTATTTAATTCAGCCGTAGTGGCACCTGAAACTGTTGTTAAATCTAAAAATTGCAGGTGATTTTGTTTTAATGGGTTGATATATTGTTCTAAATCACTTCTAGTTGGTAATCTCCAACTACCTAAAGTCACTTCATACCAGGTATTATTTCCATTAATTGAATCACCTTTTACTGTGTTTTTTATCACAACCGTGCTGTTTTTAGGATAAACATCATAGGTATGAGCATTTACTTTTGTTGCGGCCATAATTGCAGCTTCATTAATAGTCCGCATTCCTTTTGATGATTCAAGTAGCGAAGAGTGAACAAATAATCGCTTACTATCATATTCTATCTCATACCATGTTGTATCACCAGAAACCAATGAACCTTGAACGCTCCTGATATATTTTACAGCCGTTCCCGAGTTAACTCGCATAGCAACAGTTGAAGTTCCTCCAGCTGTTGAAGGTTCTGTTCTTAATGCCACACCATCCCCAGAGATAAAATGACCTTCTACCTCTTGAACTAGTGAACTATGAATATAGCTCGGTAGATTTCTATATTTATCTGTTTGAGGTCTTGTACTCAAGTTTATTTGAATATCAATCATCTGAGAAAGAGTTTTGCTATATTCAGTTACTGGATAAACATTCTCAACTGATAAATAAGCTATTCTATTAGCATAATTTATTTCCACCCAGCCATTCTTAGGGTTACTGACTAGGCGGTATTTAGTGTCAGCCAGAACTTTTCCAATTACATCTGCACTTTTAGAGTTTGATGCATACACTAATGTATCTTCTTCAGGAATAACAACTTGATTGATAGTCTTTTTCTCACTAAGTTTATTATTAGCGATACTTTTGATTGGAAATGTATCACTTACACGAACATAACCAAAGTGATCTGAAAACTTTATTTTATGCCAATCAGTGAAACCTTCAACTCGCATATATTCTTGATCAGCTGCTAATTCGCCAACCTTCACCAATGATCCTGTACGATTGTCATAGACTGGTGTAGTTTGTTTTGTTTTGAAGTAATTGTCACTCTGAGTAAAATAATTATTTACATCAGCTTTTCGAACATAACCTTTACGTCCTCCAAGGGCCACTTCCCACCAATTACTAAAATCGCTTACAATACCATAGCTCTTGCCTTTTTTAATTGTAGCATATTGAACGAGCTTACCTGATGTATTGTCATACACTTCTAAATCCTTTGAGGCTACAAATAATCGAGTTCGTTGATTTATTTCAGTCTCATTTTTTAAAACATTCCCATTTGCTGGCTCAGTACTACTTCTTCTAATATAGCCATAGTAGTTATCAAATTTTATACGATGCCAATTACCAAAATGCTTATCAATTGGATAAACTTCACCTTTGATTAAGACACCTACTTCCACTAAACTACCTGAACGATTATCATAAATTGGGGTATTTTCCTCTGAAACTTTAAAATACTTATCTGTTTCAATAAAATCTGTTCTAACATCAGATTTACGCACATAGCCTTTTCGACCAGCATAAGTTATTTCCCACCAATTACTGTAATCACTGAGTACGCCGTAACTCTTCCCCTCTTTTATCGTACCATATTGAACGAGCTTACCTGATGTATTATCGTAGACTTCGAGGTCTTTTAATGCAACAAATTCTCTTATCCGACCATCTTCTGAACTTTCATTTTTTAAAGTCAATCCATCTGCTGGAGCAGTACTTGTTTTTCTCACATATCCATAGTAATTATCAAATTTAATTTGATGCCAGTTACCAAAATCCTTATCGATTGGATAAACTTCATCTTTCTCCAAAGTTCCTACTTCTATTAATGCACCCGTGCGATTATCATAAACAGGTACTTGATCTTCTTTTACTTTAAAGTAGTTAGCCTTTGTCGGAAATGCCGCATTTACATCTGATTTACGTACATAACCTTTACGTCCTGCGTAAGAAATTTCCCACCAATTACTGTAATCATTTGAAATACCATAAGTTAAGCCCTCTTTTATCGTACCATATTGAACAAGTTTACCAGATGTATTGTCATAGACTTCTAGATTTTTTAAGGTTGTGAATTCGCTAATTCTTTGACTCATATTTGTTTGATTTTTAAGTATAGAACCATCCGCTGGTACGGTACTGCTTTTTCTGACGTACCCATAGTAATTATCAAATTTAATTTGATGCCAGTTACCAAAGTCCTTATCAATCGGATAAACTTCATCTTTCTCCAAAGTCCCTACTTCTACTAAAGTACCTGTTCGATTATCATAAATAGGAGTAGACTCTTCAGTAACTTTAAAATAGCCATCAAAAATGAGAGGTGCTCTTGCTACATTAGATGTATTAAATGTTGAAGTGTTTGTTTCCGTTTCATTTGATAGGTTTGCCTCAGCATTTGTCTCTTCAAGTTGTTCTGTTTCTGCACAGGAGCCTTATTAGTATTTAGCTCCTCGACATTATCAGTTCTCAAAACACTTTGATGTCCACCAATCTCTACATAGTAATCATCTGTTTGTTTATCTATTACAGATAAAATAGGTAATTCATCCGTGATTTTACCTATATAATCACTAGTCTCACTAATTAGTAGATCCGTTTCAGTAATGACAGTTAAATTATTTACTTCTCTCAGATCAAATGATTGATTCTGACTATACATTGTTTTTTCAACGGCATTTGCATGAATATAACCCTTATGACCTAAAAAATCTATTGAATAAAAATCATCGACTTTTTCATTGAAAAAGTAAGTTTGATTTGAAGCTAAATCAATGGGATATTTTTCAGAATCAATTTGAGGTTTAGTGAAAACCTCTACATCATTATCATTAGTTAATAGAACATTATGATTATCTGCCTTTATCGGCGAAGCTAACACGTTAAACATCACTACAAACAGTATCATTATTACTATTTTTTTCATTCGATGAACCGCTCCCTTCATATGTTGAAATTCCTTAGTTACTATATTACTTAACTATCTAATATAAGTAAATATAATAGAAGTCTTAAATATCAATTTATTAGTTATGTTCATTAATAAACTGTCTTATATTTGGAGAGAATTCATTTAATTTTACATGGGGAATATATAGCATAAGGATAGCATATAAAATCTTTTTAGCTTCTTGAATATCATCACCTTTTAGTAACTCTAACTTTTTGAAATACCAATCTTCAACGTATTGATTAAGTTTAACAGCGATATACTCATCTAAAAGATTATGCTTTTTCAAATATTCTATTCTATACTCTTCCATCAACATATATTTTTTGAATGTTTTTAATGTTATATTGTTAACAGTCGAAGAAGTAACACCTGCATAATATATATGAATATTTTCATTTATCGCTGAAATCCATTCAGAATGAATCAATAATTCTTGGAAGAAAGTTGTATCTTGGCCTATTGCACCGACAGGCATTTTTAAATTATTTCCACGTATAACATCTGTTTTTACCATAAGCGCTTGATTACTTTGCGACCTAAACTTTGATTGTGAAAAATATTCCTTAATATTAGGTATTTTAGCACGTCTACTCCCATTCAAAATATTCTGTACTGTTAAATAATAATTCACCACACGTTCAGTATCACTTACTCTAATCATGTTTCCTATCGCCATGTCAACCTTATCCTCAACCATAAGTCATATAGCTTCGTATATCCATCATTAATAGCCTCATTGTCTGGGTCTAGGTATGTTATGAATGGCGTTGTAACGAGTTCAATTGCTTTGTTTCTCGGACGAGAAGCACTTCCACTACCACCATCATTAAAGATATAAGTTTTCACATTTAAATATTGTCGATCAAGTCGTCGAACAATTTGCTTAGTATAGTTATCGGTTGAACCATCGTCAACTATTATGATCTCCATATTATAAAACATAGACTGTCTACGCAAACTCATGAAGCACTTACTATATAAAAATTCACCATTGTTATAAACCGGAATTATCACACTGAATTTTCTATCCTGATAATTTAAGTCATACACATCAAAGTCTTCATTTGAGCTGTATTCTGTTCCATCAATACAATAACCATCAGCCTCACCACTCGTGTAATCTTCTTTAAGATTTATCGGGGTATATCTGTTTGAAAACATTGTAACAAATGGATTTATCCACTTCTTCACGTAATTATGCACGTGCTCATCATTAATCGAATTTGTGATAAATACTGAATTGGTATACTTAAAAGCGTTTATCATATCTTCTAAATAGTATTCAGTATAGATATATTGGTCATCAAAAAACGTATAATATGATATTTCACTGATCTGTTCTACTTCATCTCTTGTAAGTAAAACTTTATTAGGATATATTTGTCTGTTAAAGTTATCTACTGTTTTCTCGGTTTTGTTTTCTACAATCACTGCGACTTTTTTGGGTTTTAACAAATTACTATTAATTTTACCATTAACAATTGATACAATTCTCTGTATTCTATGGTAAGACGTGTGTGATTGTAATACTTTTCTCACACCATGGAGCTGATGCTTAAAAAGTTCCAATTCAGTTAGATTATTCATGATAGAAGGGATTTCATTTGCCGAAAAGCTTATGAATACATTTGGAAATAAATCATTTACACCTAAGCTATAATTCGATATGACTAACCTTCCCATTGCTTGTAATTCAATTATTCTATTAGCAAACATTGTTTTGCTATACTTAATACTATTTAGATTAAGAGACCATCTAAATAATTTAATTACTTTTTGTAATGTTTCGTGATCTACACTCGGCGAAATATTCGGTATATAAGCCTCTGGGAAAAAGTATGAGGCGTTTTTCTTCTCAAAGTTTCGATCTATGATTTTTAATCGATTTCTTGACTTTAGCACCCCATCGAATAAGTGCTTAGTTTCTTCTTGTCTAATTGGATATTTTTTGTACCAAGAACCCGCAAATAGCGCACCTTCTATCTGGTTAGCATTCGTTATATTAATTGGATTATTATATATAGGATTAACACCGAATTTAAGTACATGCACATTATCACTTAAACAATCTCTTTTATAATCCTCCACTTTTTCCTCTGCTGTTGTAAAAATAAAATCCGCTGATCTGGCAATATCTACAAATTGATTGTAGTTCGTAGGATCTTCCTTAGAATAAAATACAATGGGAACTTCAATGGATTTATAATAGTTAATGACGTCTTGCAATATTTTTCTAGCTTGAGAATTAATGTTACCTAAGCCACTCCATTCATCATTTAACCCTTTCCATGTTGACACCACCAAAAGAAAGTCTAATTGATTATAATTTTTATAATTTGTCGGAGTCAAGAATTCAAAGTTTGCAATATCTTTAAAAGAATTATATAAGAATTCATCAGAAATAATCCCTATATGATAGTCAAATTTCTCATAGTATTCAGATCCATTACTAGCTTTAATATCCTTTAAATAACTACTTATCTCATTTATAAAATCAAGGTCTGATTCATTCTCTAATTTTTCAAGGTATTGTGCTCTATCAATTGAGATTTTCCCTTGAGAAGACTGAGAATAGATTCTTTCCCTTTGCATCAAAAACTCTAAGTAATGCTGTAAATCAATATTATATTTTTCTTGAAGTTCAAATACATTTTCCTTGACTTGACTAATAGACTGCTCACGCTTTTTTTGTATTTCTTTTATTTTTTTATCAATCTTTTTTTTACTCATAGATTAGCGTCTCCTATTTCTTCTTTTCTTTTCCCAATATTTAATAGTGAGTTTTCCTAACTTAGAGTTTTTTAAACTATTATACCTTTTGTTAATATAGTGATAATCGGAACTGATCTTTTTATAATCAATTAATAGTTTTTCTTGTTGATCATACTCATTTATTAATTGATTATTTAAGTCGATATTTTTTTTTCTTCTCTTCTAGATACATTTTCTGATAATTTTCTTCATCATTACCCTTCAATTCTTGTTGTGCAATATAGTCCTCTAACTCTCCTTTTTTCTCATTTAATTCATTTTCAAGGCTGTCTAATTGCTTTTTAGTATCTAACCATCGATTAATTAAATTCCGTTCAATAACGTTAAATTGTTCTTCCACTGCATTTAATGTATCTATTGATAACTGGATACAAGTTTGCGGTTCTTTCTCGAAAATAATCCCAATCCACTTACCAAAGAATTGTACATTACTAATTTTTAATGTATCTGTTTGGAGACTATAAAACTCTGATAGATAAAAAGTGTTTTTATGGTCGATATAGTCATTGATTCCGAAAGGGGTCGTAATAATGATTCTCCCATTTTCACCTATAAGTTCTGTTGCCTTATTGAAAAATGCTTGTACATCTGTTATGTGTTCTAACACCTCACCTAAAATAACAGCATCATATTTTTCAGAGAAGTCTCTTATCATAAAATTATTATTCTCAAACTCAATTAAGTTTTTTGTTGATTCTTCCTCTTTTTCTAAATTATTTATGGCGGCATCGATTGCAGCGCTAGACGCATCGATACCAAAAAACTTTTTTACCTTCTCGAGCTAAGAGTATAGATAAAATACCTTGAGAACATCCAATATCAAGCATACTTTTTCCTTTTGCTTCTTTAGCAATCCAATGAATCCTTTCTCGGACTTCATTACCAAATGTCTTTCCAAACTTATAATAATAAGCATCATATATACTGTCAGTAATAGCTTTCATTATTATTCCTCCCATCGAGTGTTACTTTTAAAATGTAATTCCTCATATACCCAATAAAACCATTACAGCCAATAACATTAACGGCACTAGTTTAACAAAAGACATTAAAACACTTTTAAAAACATGTGATTCTTTGCGTAGATTAGTTTTATATTCGAATTGCTGAGTAAGCTTCTCTTTTTTATACTCTTTTCTTTGACTCTCATTCAATTCTTTAAACCATTTTGTAAACTTGACGTATTCTTTAGTGACGTCATCTGCATCACCTATAGCTTCGAGTTCACCATAATGAATCCACATGACTCTATCACAAAATTGACGCATTTGTGAAGCCGAGTGACTAATAAAGAAAATAGTTTTACCATTTTCTTTAAACTCATTAAGTTTGATTAAACACTTATCCGCAAATGTTGAATCACCTACAGATAACGCTTCATCAATGATGAGTATATCAGGATCAATGTGAATTGAGATAGCAAATCCTAATCTAGATCGCATACCACTTGAATAGTTTTTAACTGGTTGATAGATATAATCTCCTATATCCGCAAAATCGATAATACTTGGTTTCAATTGTTCAATTTGATTTCTAGTCAATCCGTGCATCATACATTTCAGCTCTATATTTTCAATACCTGTTAAGTTATTATTTAGTCCAGCAGAAATAGCAATTAATGATGGTTTACCGTTAATCTCCAACTCTCCACTGGTTGGCTGAATAATTTGGGCTAACATATTTGAAATAGTCGATTTACCTGAACCATTCAACCCGACAATTCCAACTGTCTCACCTTCATATACCTCAAACGAAACATTATTCACAGCCTTAAAATATTTCCCTTTATCTTTCTCTTTTTCTTGAAATAATCCTTTTATAAAGTCAATTTTTTTAGGATTCATATCAAAATGTTTAGATATATTTTTTGCATTAACTTTAATTTTCATTAATAATCACCTCCATCCATTACATGTAGTCCATAAAATCATCTTTAAACTTCACATGTGCATTAGCACCAAAGTAAAGTAAAGTGAAAGTCAACACCCAAAAATAAAGAGTATAAATTGGATCTTCAAAGAACCAACCTCTTGATAAGAAAGCATCCCGAAAACCTTCTATAATATAATAAACTGGATTTAATCTTAATATTTGTGCTAGTCTACCTGACGGTAACCACATGATTGGTGACATGTACATTAACACCCTTATTGTTGATTGTAAAAACACCTGAAAATCTCTAATTATTGTCGAGATTGTGGACGTAAATGTTGATAATGAAAACAAAAACATATACATAGCAAAAATATAATAAAAAATCTGTAAAAATTGTAATGTTGGTGTGATTCCATAAATAAGTGTAAGCACAATCAAGAAAGTCAGTAGGGTAAAGAATTGATAGCTCGCAACGACCATTTTAATTGTAGGTAAAATACTAATGGGAAAGTTCATTTTAGAAACTAACCCTATTCTCGAATACACACTATTTGAACCTTGAATTATAGATGGTGCAATGAAAAACCATGGTATTAACCCCATTAGTAGCCAAAGAAAGAAAGGGACATCCCCAATCGGACGTCCCCCCTAATCCCTAAACCGAACACAGTCCAATAAATAGCTACTTGAATTGCAGGATGAATATATTGCCATAATGAGCCCAAATAGTGTCCTTCATATTTACTTTTAGATTCAAATTTAGCCATACGCATAATTAAATCTCGACTTTTTATTTGTTCTTTTAAAATTGTTTTCACATTATTAAACATATATTTATTCCTTTTCTATGGTTTAGTTTATTTTTTTAAAATGTATTGATACAGATTTCCATAATTAACATAAGTTAATTTTTCACGATAGGTTTTGACAACATTTTTAGTATCAAAAACTACTTTATCATCTAAATCACAATATTCATCCGCAGATAAATCTTTAAATTCGTTATGGTCTGATAATATAAGAACCAGGTCAGTATCTTTAATTGCTTTGTGAAGATCCTTCTCTACGAAGTCATTTTGAACATGTGGATCATAAGCAACAATTTCAAATTTGTTTTCTGCCTTCAATATCTCGTATATGTCCATAGCTGGGCTTTCTCTAATATCATCAACATTTCCTTTATAGGTTAAACCGAATACCGTAACTTTTTTGCCGTTATTTTTATTCATTAAGTCATTTGTTTTGTCAACAACATATGCTGGCATTGAAGAATTAATCTCTCTAGATAGATTAATCATTTTCGCATTTTCTGGATCTTTTGCAATAATAAAATAAGGATCAACAGCTAAACAATGCCCACCTACACCTGGTCCTGGTGTATGAAGGTTTACACGAGGGTGTTTATTAGCCATTTCAATTACTTTTAACGCATCAATACCTAAATTGTTTGAAACTTTGGCTAATTCATTTGCCAAAGCAATATTAACATCTCGGAAAGTGTTTTCCATTAATTTAGACATCTCTGCAGTCCTTGCATCCGTTTTAATAATCTCACCCTTGACAAAGGTCTGATACACTTCAGCACCTTTTTCAGTACATGCTTCAGTGATCCCACCAACAATTCGGTTGTTGTATATAAGTTCATGCAATATCTGGCCTGGTAAAACTCTTTCTGGACAGTGAACAAGATAAATATCTTTACCCACTTCAAAACCTGCGTCCTCTACCATAGGTTTAACATAATCATCAATTGTTCTAGGGGCGATAGTAGATTCAACGATTAATACGTTTCCTTTCTCTAGAAAGGGAATAACCGATTTAGTTGCATCTAAAACATAAGTTAGATCACATGATTTATGTTGATCATCTTTATTAGGTGTAGGAACAGCGATGATAAAAACATCTGCTTGCTCTGGTTCTAATTTTGCTACAAATTTTTTATATTCAATTACTTCTTCTAAAGCTTCTTGTAATCCTGGCTCTTCAATGTGAATAGTCCACTATTTAAAGAATCAATGACATGCTTATGAACATCTACTCCTACAACATCAACACCATGTTTAGCAAACATAATAGATGTTGGTAAACCAATATAGCCTAATCCCATTGTACAAATCTTCATTTCTTAAATCTCCTCTTTGTAGTTATTATATATGTTTAACAAATATTGTTGCTCCAAATCCCAATTATATCTTTTTTGAGCCAAAATGCAAGATTCACTATACTTATTCCTAAGTTTTTCATCATCTAATAATTTGTTCACAGCTCTCGCAATATCTAATGGGTCATGCGGATCAACCGTTTCGCCTATGTGGTTTTCCTTTACTACTTTACCTATCTCAGGAAAATCACATGCTATGACCGGTACTTTACTCATCATGTATTCAAATAGCTTATTTGATGATGCTGAATAGTGATTAAAACAAATATTATTAAGAACTTGAAATCCGAGATAAGCATTTCTCGTATATCCTGGAAGTTGTCTCAAAGGTACCTTATCTAAAAATTTGATTTTATCACTAAGATTAGCTTCCTCTACTAAAGTTTGTAACTTTGGCTTTATCCTTCCATCTCCAATAAAAACTAACGTACCTTCTTTAAAAAACGGGAATGCTTCAATTAATTTCTCTAAACCTCGACCCTCTTGTATCCCACCTTGATAAAGAAGAATCTTCTCTTCTTCGTTAAGATTTAGCTGTTCATGCAAATTTACTGGTTCTGCATCATTAACAGCATCACTAACAGGATAATTATGCAGAACATGAGGATAATTCCCATACAATTCTTTATTGTACGCTGCTCTAGTATGATTTTCTACAATCATCTCATTTACTTTTTTAACAAAGAAATGTTCAAAGTGCTTATACAAAGGGCTATTATACCCCGTTCTGCTTGTTTGCACTTCATGAGAATCATATATTAATACTTTCTTTTTAAAACGGCACTTCGCGCTCACATAAGCTTGTGGTAAGGTATTTAAATCATTGGCATGATAAATATCATATTTCCCTTTATACCCTTTTAGAGTCATACGAAATATTAACGACCCTCTTATCCATAACACTCTCGTCTTAGGCAATAAAACTAGCAATAATAAAAAGGATAATACAACTACAGTTTTAGGAAATAAGATTCCTAAAGCAAACCATAAAATAATACTCAATATTAGATATAAAATGTGTCCTTTTAAAAATTTTAATACTTCAATAATAGAAAGTAAAGTTTTTGGATAACGATCTAATCGATACACATTGAAATTACCGTTAATTTCCTCATGCCTTGGAAGATCTTTTAGCTTTGGATCATGCAGACAGATTAAATCAACTATATAATCATTTTTCGAGAGCGTTGTACATTCTCGCAACACACGGGCATCATTAGTAAAGGTGTTCCACACAAACATTCCAACTCTAGTCATCTTTTTTCACATCCTTCCATAGGGCATTTAATCACTTGGATTAATTCTAAAATATTTTCTTCCCATATATAATTTTTCAAAATATAGTTTTTGCAATTTTCTTCTAATCTATTCATTTCCTCTTTATTGTTACTTAACGTCACAATAGTATCAATCATTTTGTCTATTTCACCAGGATTAAAGACAATTCCACCATTTGATTCTTTGATTACATTTGCTGCTTCTCCTTTAACTCCTGCAATTACAGGGGTTTCACAAGTCATATAATCAAGAATTTTCCCAGGTAATACTGTCGTAAAAACCGCTTCGTCTGCTAAAAACACCACAGACAGATTACAATTACTTATTATTTTTAAACTATCACGCCTTGACATCGGTTTGTGAAATATAACGTTCGATAATTCATTTTCTTCAATAAACTCTTTTAACTTCTTGCTCTTCAATCCATATCCAACTAGATTGACTAAAATATCATGAGCATGTAACTTCTTTATTAATAGCATCAATTGCTCAATATTTTGTGCTAAACCTAAATTACCAGCATATACAATTGAAAAAGAACTAAATCCATCTTTATTTGCCGAAGCTTTTTGTAACTCGTTCAATCGCGCACCATTAGGTAAAAATAAAATCTTTTTATTGTTATCACCGAGCATTTTGTAAATATGTTTTTCAAAAGCCGGACTATTAACAACAATTAAATCAGCCACATTATACATTTTTTTTTCAAATTTTCTAAGTGAATTAATCAGCCAAGAATAATTAAATACCTTGACTCCCTCCAAGCTATCTGGCCATAAATCTCGCACTTCTAGGATCATCTTCTTTTTTAAATAATTTCTTTCCTATAATCGCTGCTGGTACCAGAAAAATTGGTGGTGAAGATACATAAATATGTGTATAATCTTTTTTTGAGGTTTTTACAATTTCAATTATGAACTTCCACATCATTTCAAGATAGAATAGAAGACGACTAAATTTGTCGGAACCTAGTTTATTTGAAAGTAAACTTATTCTCTTAATTCTCGGGTTATCTTTATAAGAAACATCATCCCAATACTTATTATTGCTATACATTTTTTATTAGGATAACTTGGTTCAATAGTCACCACATCAGTCTGGACATCATGCTCGTTTAACAATTCAAAAATATTTTTCATTCTATTCCCAGCACTTCCTACTACGGGATAAAAATTTTGCGTTAAAATCAATACTTTTTTATTCATTATTTCATCAACCTAACTGAATCACATCTATAAGATTTAACTAGCAAATATAAATAACAGGTTTTATTTAACATGTACTATTTAGAAGAATACGGCTGGTTGTGTTTTAGAGTACACTTTAGATGCCGAATTTTTCGCGAATATTTTCAGGTGGTATTTCCCACTACCTTCTATTGAAAATCTATATTTACGTTTCTTTGAATATTTCATTTCTTTTACTTTTTCTCTGTCTTTATATAAGTAACAGGCAAATTCATTTTGTGAAGAGTCTGATTTTATTTTCACTGAATATTGATTCTTTTCTTCACTTCTTTTTATCATTTCTTCTATACTTAACATCGGATAATTAAAAGTCTCACGCACTTTATTTTTAAGTAAGTCAGGATAAAATTTCACGACATCTTTGTGCTCCGAATAATCTCCTAAATCTAATGTGTATTGTATTTCCTTTTTTTCGAAAGCGCCTATAAGGGGCTGAACATGGTTAAAATAATGTTTTTCTTGATTGCCAACATGAATAAATATATTTGGCTTAGTATTAGTTTTATTTAACATATCATTAAATATATTGTTTAAAAATTGTTTATCTTCAGCACCATCATTACCAGACATAAATGTTACTACATCATTCGTTTTGGTGTCTTCTAATAAATAATCTCCTAATAAGTACTGGGGAGACGCTACTACTATATTAGAGAAATTATATTTCAGCCCATAATATAAAGCGGCATACCCCCCTTACTAGACCCACATGACATTACTTTTTTAATTTTATATTGATTTATTATTTCTTGTATTAGAGCGGAGACAGATCTCTCAATTGAAAAATCTCTATTCTCGCAAAGATAATATGAGCCTCTTGCACCAAAATCATCCAAAATAAATAATTTATTAGCGTTGAACCCTTCTAATGTTCGAACATAATTGTATCTTGGTCTTGTTCCCTTTGAGTGAAATGCAGAGAACACAATTATTAATTCATCAGATTTTTTATAAGACTTTTGAAACAAATACTTAACTTTCCTCTCAGAATCGAAAACTTTTTCATTCTTCACTATTCTCTCTCCTTAATTACGCTTCATCAGTTTTAAGATTTTCTTAAAAAAGGTGGTAATATGCCGCTGCTCTTCACTTATTATATGTGTGAGTTCGGCAATCACTTGAATCCCAAGTATAACAGCTATTAATACTAATACTGATACTTGAGTACTTGCACTAGTAAACACAATAGCCATTAATCCAAAAAAAGCACTAAAAAAATAGATAATCAGGACGGCTGCTTTATGACTATAACCCATGTCTAGTAACCGGTGATGAATATGTTTTTTATCAGCGACTCCAATTCGTTGACCATTTATTGCACGTCTAATAATAGCAAAAAATGTATCGAAAATAGGCACAGCTACGATAATAATTGGCCCTAAAAAACTAAACACTGCAACATTTTTAAATAGCCCTAACATAGATATAACGGCTATAGAATAGCCTAAGAAAAGCGCACCTGTATCCCCCATAAAAATCTTTGCAGGATAAAAATTGTGATAAAGAAAACCAATTGTACTTCCAATAACTACCATCGATAATTGAATAACAATTAATCTTTGATCTGCGATAGCTATAATCGCAATACTAGTTAATGCTATTGAAGAAATACCGGCGGCCAAACCATCTAATCCATCAACTAAATTTATGGCATTTACCATACCTACAATCCAAATAACTGTGACTGCGTATGAAAAAAAACCTAGTTCAACCGAACCTAGAATTGGTACAGTCAATTTATCAATAAGTAAACCTGAAGATATAACTGCTATAGCAGCTAAAATTTGACCTAGCAACTTTACTGATGGTCGAATAGAGAATAAATCATCTAACACTCCAGTAAAAACAATGATTACACCGCCAACGTATACACCAATCAACCCAATATCATTAGGTTGTATGATTAATAAACCAATAATAACACCACTTACAATACTTAGCCCCCCTAATCGCGGCATTGTATTGACATGCATCTTTCTTGACGATGGAGCATCTGTAGCACCAATTTTAAAAGCTAACTTTTTGAATAAAGGTGTTGTAAATATTGTAAACAGCACTGTAATCACAAAACTAACTATTATTTTTATATACATCATATTATTAAACCTACTTTAATTATTTATCGCAATTAATGATAACACATTGCTTATTATATTCATACTAATCTTTAGATAATAAGGTGTTTTTTCCTACAATTAATACTTCTTTAGATAACATTATGATTGTTGTAATAACCTATCAAAAAGACACTAATCTCTTATGTATTAGTGTCTTCTCAATCTTGTTCGATTGTTTTACAGATTATTCACAAAATTAGCTAATTGTATTCCCACGGACTTATTTTTATTCCAGACACTATCCCAGTAATACAGCGGTACTGGTCTTTCATTTTGAAGGGGGGCAATTTCTATAGTCATACCAATTCTATTTTTCGTTCCTATGAACCAGTCTGTATATCCACCACCACTTACACTAGAAGATAAGTCAATTGGAAGATAGCCTGTAACTCTTCCAATCAGCTCTACCGCTTCTCTTATTGTTGGATTATGACGATAGCGACTATATATAACCTCGCCGGATGAATGGTAAGCAATCGTTGCTGAAAAATTCATCTGATTTGTAAAATTATATATAGATTTCACTTCTGGCTCTGATAAAGGATAACTCCCCTTATGATTTTCGTAACTTGGAGTTAACTTATTATACAAAATAGAGTTCCACAAATAGGGGTACTGTCTATTCAAGTCTACCCCATTAATATTAGACTTCCACCTTTGAAAGTTAGTACTACCATAATTATACGAAATTAGTTTTGAATTTGCAGCATTTATGCCTACTTGGGCTAAAGTCACCCCATCAGGATTAACCATTGGAACAAACCAGATACTAACATCATCTAAGACATCTTTCATCTTCAAACCATTGACTGAACCGTTTTTTACATATGTAGCCGCATAATAATCAATCATTTCCATTAGAACATTCGTAGTCATCCACTCTCTTGCATGATGACTACCATTTAACATTATTTTTTTTTCACCATTACCTAATTTGACAGCATAAATATCTCGATTATTTACACTTTCACCAATTACTTTAGTACTTATAATTTTAGAATAGTTAGTCTCTAATTCATGAATATCTTTAACCATTTGTTCATATGAATAAATACTTTTCGGTTGAACAAGATCAACAGCTTTCATTATATTATATGTTATATCATTTTTAGATACATAACCATACCTACCTAGCGCGTTAACTTCCAACCAATTACCATAATCTTTCCTAACCTCTAAAGTAATCCCTTTTCTCGTATTAACCACCTTTTCTAAATAACCATTATTATTGTCGTATAATGGTATATTATCTTCTTTTATTGTTAATGTACCTATATTCAAATGATCATTAACAAAGGTTTCGTTATGTTTAAGAGCTGGAGATACATCAACCGATTTAATATATCCTTTTTTACCGCCTAGATTCACTTGAATAAATCCATTAAGCATCACTCGATCAATTTTATAAATCTTGCCTCTGGGAAGAGTGGCGATTACATTGGATGCATTTAACTCAGAATCAAACACTCTTGTATCTTCCTGAATAGTCGTAAAGTACTGATCAGATGATATAATTGGAACCATCACATCAGTTTTTGATACATAACCAACACGATTACTTATCACTACTTTCCACCAGTTAGTATAATCAGCCAATATAACAACTTTCGTATTATTGACTAAGGATGTAAACGGAATTAGTTTTCCAGATGTATTATCATAAACTTTTGTCTCTCTTTGAACGATTAATTCTCGACCGTTTTTTTCATAACTTTTATTTTCATTATTAAGTTGTCGATTATCTGCCAAAACAGTGCCCTGCTTAGGAACATACCCAGAGTAATTTCCAAATTGAATTTGATGCCAGTTAGTATGATCTTTTACTCTAGGATATACTTCACCCTTATTTAAAGTTGCAATCAATTCTAACTTGCCACTTCGATTATCATAAACTTCTAAGTTATCAACAATCGGCATAAAATACCGATCCCTTTTATTAAATGGTACATCAACATGTTCTTTACGAATATAACCAATTCGACTACCCACCACAACACGCCACCAGTTACTGTAATCTGAAATAATCGTTGCTTGCGCTCCCTTTTGAATAACCATATACGGTACTAATGAACCTGTGGTGTTATCATATATAACCGCATTTCTCTTAGCGGTAAAAACACGACCATTTATTGGATAATGATTATTTTCGTTCTTTAACTCTATACCTTCAGAAGGAATTGTACCAACCTTCGATACAAAACCGTGATAATTCCCAAATTGAATTTTATGCCAGTTAGTATAATCTTTTACTCTAGGATATACTTCACCCTTTTTAAGTACAGCTATACGTTTTAATTTTCCATCCCGATTATCGAACACTTCCAAATTATCTTCAACTACCTTAAAGTAACGATCTTTCACAGAAAAATTAGTATTCAATTCATCTTTTGATAAATATCCAATTCGATTACTAATTATCACCTTCCACATACTATCTTTTTCTCCAGCAATGTTGACCTTAACCCCTTCTTTTATATGCATAAATGGAATCAATTCTCCAGTAGAATTCTTATAAATTGAAATATCTTTCTTTGCAGAAAATGCTCTATTGCTATCCTGAGAAGCAAAAATTTCATTTTTTAAGCCATTTCCATCGGAAGGTCTGGTACCTTCTTTTGATACAAATCCATAATAATCTCCAAACTGTATCTGATGCCAATTGCTATAGTCATTTACTCTCGGGTAGATTTCACCTTTTTCTAAGGTTCCGATAACCTCTAATTTTCCACTACGATTATCATATATCTTTTGATTATCTTCAGTTACTTCAAAGTAAAGGTCATGACTATCAAATTCCACCATGACATTATTTTTTAACAGGTAACCAACTCGTCCACTTATGATAACACGCCACCATTTGCTATAATCAGAAACAATAGTTGTCTTAGTTCCTTTTTTTATTGTTGCAAAAGATACTAATTCCCCAGATGTATTATCATACACCTCAGTATCTACCAATGCTACCAATGTTCGACCAGTTGTTGGATAGCTTATATTTTCATTTTTAAGTATATTTCCATCAGACGGTTTTGTTTCTTCTTTAGACACAAATCCATAATAATCTCCAAACTGTATCTGATGCCAATTACTATAATCATTTACTCTCGGGTAAATTTCACCTTTTTTTAAGGTTCCGATAACTTGTAGCTTCCCACTTCGGTTATCATATATTTCTAGATCATTATCCGATGCTTCAAAATAACGGTCATCATCATCAAAAGTTGCTCCTTTAATCTCGATTTGATTCATAATTAGAATTAAAATAAAGAGAGTGAGAAGTATGAATAAATATGAGATCTTCTTAGTCAATATGTTTCCACCTTTCTATTGAATCGCAAACATAATTTCAGCTTCACAAGCAAGCTCACCGTTAACGGTTGCTTTTGCCTTTCCCTTACCAATGGGACCTTTAAGTCTTGTAATTTCTACTTCTAACATAAGGATATCACCCGGTACAACTTGACGTTTAAAACGACAAGAATCAATCCCTGCTAAAAAGCCAATCTTCCCTTTGTTCTCTTCTTTTTTAAGCATCGCAACTGCCCCAGCTTGCGCAAGTGCCTCAACGATTAGAACACCAGGCATGACTGGATAATCCGGAAAGTGACCTTGGAAGAATGGTTCATTTATTGTGACGTTTTTCTTTGCGACGACACGTTTTCCTTCTTCAATCTCAACCACTTGATCAATGAGTAAAAATGGGTAACGGTGAGGAATCACTTCTTTAATTTGATTAATATCTAACATTAGTACCAACTCCTTCAAAAAATTTAAAAAAGAAAGCAGAATCCTGCTTCCTTATTCAACACCTGTAATAATATCAATGATATGTTGCCAAAAATCAAAGGTCAACACTTCTAATGGCTCTTCTCCGCCACCTAACACCGTGTAACCGACTAATAGACCAATAATAAGTGCGATAAAAATCAATAAGAGAACAACTATAACTCTTAGCCAGATAGGAAACATACGATGTACCGCTCGTCGCTCTTTCCTTTCTATCTTTTGTTTTTTCCGCGCTTGTTTTCTCTCTTCACGTGTTTCTTTTTGATCATTTTCTTCTATCGTCTTTACTTCAGTTTTTTGAACCTGATCATTTGTTTGATTATCCATAATTAACTCCTTAGCGCATCTGATTAATTAATCCACGCATTTGATCATGCATTGAAATCGTACGGGCATTAAATTGATACGCCCGTTGCGTTTGAATTAATTCCGTCATTTGTGTTGATAACTCAACATTAGATCCTTCTAGCTACCGACAGCCACATTGACTTCTGCGACTTGTCCAATAATCTCATTTGCTTCAAAGCCTGTTTCCGTTACGTCTGGTAATCTAAAGAGGTTTTGACCTGTCTGTTCTAAGAACTGTGGACGAATCGCTTCAACAACAGAAAGAGCTGCTTCAGCATTGGTAACGCCCCCTCTTTCAACAACCACTTGTCCAGATGCATCAAGTGCGACATCATCAAACCCTTTGATAATGATAATCGCTTCACCAAATTGATCTAATACCGCATGACCATTACTGGTCACTAGTGCTGTGTCACCTGTTTCTGTTGGTTGTAAATAAAAAGAACCGTCACGCGTGAAACGCGTCTCTGTTTCACCATTTTCAGTCACAGCCACTTCAAAGAATTGTCTGTCTTCTGTCAGAGCTAAATCCAACGGACGCTCTGTCGTTATTAATGCTCCTTGAGTGAAGTTATTATTCGTATGACCGACTTTCGCGCCAGCACCTTGTCTAATACCAAGTGGGGTCACTCGTCCAACACTATTCGCCTCTTCATCACTAAAGTTATCAATATTTTGATAAAGGAGTGAACTAAAATTCGCCATTTGTGTTTTATAGCCCGTTGTGTTTGCATTTGCTACGTTATGACCGATAAGGTCGAGCTTTTGTTGCAACTCACGCATCGTTGTCGCGGCTTGGATACCCATTCGACTCATCTAATCCCCTCCTTTAGTTTAACCTGCCGATTTGATTAACGGCTATTTCCATACTTTTATCATACGCTTTAACCACTTGTTGATTTGATTCAAATAATCGGTACGCTTGCATCATATCAACCATCGTTTGACTTGTATCCACATTGGATGCTTCTAGGAATCCTTGACTAACAGAGAATGTCACGCCTAGAGCCCCTCTCGCATTTTCCATTGCACCAAGTACTTCACCGTCTTCGTCTGTGAGCGTAAAGAGATTCTCATCATCTTTAATTAAATCATAATGATTCGCTGTATAGTTTATTTGCAGAGGAATCTGTTCGGTATTTGTTGTTAGGACACCTTCCGGTGTCACGGTAAAGTTTTCTCCGTTTGTGAATACTGGATTTCCAGCATCATCTAACACATAATACCCTTGGTTCGTTGTCAAGTAGCCTTCCCCATCAACCGTAAAGTTACCGTTTCGCGTATAGCGCACATCACCTTCAGCATTTTGAACGGTGAAAAATAATGCGCCGTCTTGGTCAGGTATATTTCCGTTCACCAGAGCCATATCGGTTGTCATATTCGTTTCTTGTAGTGTTCCTTGAGTTTGGTCAGCTAACGTTTCATGCACATACACGCCCGTTGTCAGTGGACCGACTTGATTTGATAAGCTTAAATGTTTATTCGTTTGGGTCTTTATCTCTTCGCCACCCATCCGTTTAACGAGTAACTCTGGAAACGAACGTGTCATGGCTTGGTCTTGTTTAAAACCTGGGGTTTGAGCATTGGCGATATTATTAGATAATGTGTCTTGACGGCGTTGTTGCGTTATCATACCACTTGCAGCTGTATAGTATCCTCTTAGCACGTCACAGTCATCCTCTCTTTACTTCGTCTTTATGAATGGCGAGCAATTTTATCGATATTTTCAAGCATAATGCCCGTACCTTTGGCCACACAGCTCATTGGTTCTTCCGCAAGGAAGACAGGAACTTTTAACTCTTCTGCGAGCAATTGATCCATACCGTGAAGCAGTGCTCCACCACCGGTTAAAATCACCCCGCGGTCAATAATATCCGCAGAAAGTTCTGGTGGCGTTTTTTCTAATACATTCTTAGCCGCTTGAACAATGACATAAACAGATTCACGTAACGCTTTTTCAATTTCATCTGATTTAATTGTAATCGTACGTGGTAAACCACTCATCATGTCACGTCCACGGATGTCAATCGATTCAGCGCGGGCACCTGGAAATACGGTTGCGACTTGAATCTTAATATCTTCTGACGTACGTTCACCAATCAGTAATTTATATTCTTTTTTTACATAATTTAAGATTTCATTATCAAACTTATCACCAGCCATTTTAATCGACTGAGACGTTACGATGTCTCCCATCGATAAGACGGCGACATCCGTTGTTCCACCACCAATGTCAACGACCATGTTACCGCTCGGCTGGAAGATATCCATGCCAGCACCTATCGCTGCCACTTTTGGTTCTTCTTCTAAGTAGACTTTCTTACCACCTGACTTTTCAGCCGCTTCCTTGATCGCCTTTTGTTCAACTTTTGTAATGTTCGTTGGGCAACAAATCAGCATACGTGGTTTTGAAAACATCCCTTTAACATTAATTTTATTAATAAAGTGCTTCAGCATCGCTTCTGTCACATCAAAGTCGGCAATAACGCCATCTTTTAGTGGACGAATCGCTTCTATATTGCCTGGTGTACGCCCGACCATCTTCCAAGCGGCCTCACCAACTTCTAATACTTTACCTGTATTACGGTCCATCGCCACAACCGATGGCTCATCTAACACAATCCCTTTTCCTTTGACGTGAATAAGTACATTTGCCGTTCCTAAGTCAATACCAATATCTCTTGAAAACATGTATGTGATCCTCCTATATTTTGATCATTCTATTTATGATAAAATCTCACGTTATTTCGAGTTGTCTCTAATAATATATAATATCATAAATAGATGGCGATACCTACCGGAATTTGATAATTATCGTATCGTTTTGATGATTTTTTGTCCTTCTATCAAGACATCTTTCATTTACATGCTTGACAAGCATAGAACAGCCTTCTCACGGTTTGATGTGACAATTATTTTACACAGTAAAAAACCTTTATAAAGACCGCCTTAACTTAAGACGATCATTATAAAGGTTAGGTTACAACTTATCTTTCTTAATACCAGAAGGAAATAACCAGTTATTCTTTAACTGCGTGGCCATTCTTTTATTTATTCGTGAAATAGCCTAAATGTTTAACTCACAGTTAAATCAACATTACTCAACAGTACTTGTGTCGCTTTCCTCTGTGTCAGGCAAATGTTCAAATGATTCATCCGCTGTCACTTGTAGATCGCTAATGATTTTTACAATCGGTTGATCAAAATAAGTATTAGGATTAATCGCGACCTTATCTACTCTCAGTTCAAAATGGACGTGGTTACCTAGTGTTTTCCTGAAATCACTCGTACCAGTCTTACCAAGGACATCTCCTTGCGTGACACTATCTGTTTCTTTAACACTAATAGCCGTTAAACCTGCGTAATAAGATTTAATATTATTGTCATGCGTTAGTTCAACCACTCCACCGAGTAATGGATCATCCTTAACAGATGAGACTTCACCACTTAAGACGCTCACTACAGGAATCGACGTCTCATTTGTCGCTACAAGATCAATACCAGTTGATTGATAATACTGATCATTATATTCAATAAGCGCCGCAAGTTGTTCCTCTTCAGTTAACGTGTAGTCATAAAATTGCATGACTTGTTCTACTTCAAAGGCATCGCTGACTGGAAACCGTAAGGTTTCCACTTGAATCATGTCATCCTTACCAACGCTGACCGTATCTTGTTCCTCGTCATCTCCTGATTGATCTCCTGATAAATGATCTTTACCCGTCTGCCCATCTAGTGGATCCGTTAAAACGTCTGTCACCTCCGGTAGTGCATCTTCTAAGCTGTTCATATTATATTGCCAAATCACCCCTGTTACTAATGTCATCATCACAAATACGTATAACGCAGGGTAAAAGCCTTTTTTCCGTGTCAGTTGTTTTAAATAATCACGGAACGATTGTTTTTCTTTCATGTTCATCACCTCAGTAACTAGTGTGAACAGGATAGATTAATTTTATACCTTATGTTAGACGTATTAAAAAAGATTTTTAAATATATTGACGCTTAGTTAGTATGCTTTAAATCAGTCAATGTGGATAAGCTAACACCTTGATAATAATGCTTCAAGATATCCACATGTGTATAACCAGACTTGGCCATACCGTCTGCTCCGTATTGACTCATGCCAACACCGTGACCATAGCCCTCTGTTTTAAAGACTACTTGGTCTTCCTTCACTTCCACAGTAATATCACTCGAAGGAAGATTCAATGCCTCCCTTAATTCACGACCGGTAAAGATGGACTGGCCAAAGGCAATCCATTTTAATCTGCCACTATCATTGTAGACAGGCTTAATCATCAATAAACTATCATCGGTTAACTTTAGCTTTTCTAGTACCTCTTGTTTATTTAACGCTATATCTTCAGTGAATTTAGGCGAAGACTTATCCCATGGACTTTCAACGCTAATGAGGTAAGGTAGCGGATTACTCCAATAGTCTTCAGCATTTTCAGTATAGCCATTACTCGTCGAGAAGAAGGCGGGAAAGATGGGCTCTTCATCAAATACGAGAATTTGATCAGCGGTTGCGGATACCGCTTCCTTAATCTTAGCTTTATATGTCTCATAGTTATCTTCCCATAACTGTTTTAATTCTTCATCAGATTTATAGACTTGATCAAAGACGGTATCTGTCACATAACCTGTCGTTAGACTTGGATCCTCTTTAATTGAATGGTGAATAATATAGGTCCGGGCCGCAATAGCTTGGGCCTTTAATGCTTCTAGATGAAAGCTTGCGGGCATTTCACCGGCGACTACACCAAAGACATAAGATTCTAAATCCAGTTGATGTTCGGTATCCTCTCTCACAACCGTTACTGAGTAATCTGTTTGTTCTTCCATTGTTTGACTGACACTAGCAGCTTCTGGTGTCGTGATAAACAAGAGTAACAGAGCCGGAATCAAATAAATCGGTAGATACAATAACAGGATTGAGATGATTTTTGTGAGTGTGTTTGTTTGCCGTATCTTTGTGTAGGACATGGATTAATAGACTCCTTTTATCGAGATATTTTCTCTAGTCTATGCCATTTCCTCCTCCGATATAACAAAGAAGAACAACTAAAAGAAACCGGCAAATAAGAAGTACATATCTTATTGTGTCGGTTTTTAGGTTAAATACTATGAGCTTGTTGACCATTATTTTAAAGAAAGATCAGAACCGCAAGGCTTGCTAAACAAGTTAGTACCAACAACACATCAAACCAGCGTGACGTGTTGTAGCGTTTTATTGGTATTAAGTCTATTGATGGCTTGATTTGACTAGAAAGCATCACAATTAAGAAGAACCAGACAAAACCGAATGACAGATTAAAGTCCATCACACTATGAGACATGATTACCACAATCGGAATGAAGGTTAGATTGGTCTCTTCACCTTTATATGCTTGTCTCATGACTAGACCTACTAACAACATCATCACACTAAAGCCAATGACGCCTGTTTCTAGTAAAATATCTAAGTAGCCATTATGTACTTCTAGTGATTGATAGTCATAACTTCTTACTGTTTGATAGGTTAATGCCCAGGTGCGTGCGCCTTGCCCGATCAATGGTGCGTCTTTAAAAATCTTCAAACCATCAAATAAAAAGGCGAGCCGTTCTGTGAAAGTGCTTGTTTGCGTTAACTGACTCATGTCAAGTTCAAACCATTGGAGAAGGACACGATAAAGAATGCCTTTCTTTAGAATATTGATCAAGCTCACACTAATCAAGAGAACCATACCGAAAGGTATGATCCAGCGATTGAGTGATATGTTTTTAGGTAATCTCTCTAGCCAGTAGCGACTGATCCAACTAAATAATATACTGAAACAAAGGAAGAGAACCATCATCATAACGGCATTAATCTCTTCTATCGCCACATACAGTATTAAAGCCGAAGCAAGAGCTAGACTACTGACAAGTAAAAGCTTCAGTTGTTGTTTTGTTTTGAATAGACTCATCATAATGATAAAGACGACACTTGAAAATAACAGTACACCACGTGACTGTGATTTTAACACCATGAATAGATACATCGGTAGCACTGATAGATGCAGATACGTTAACCATTTATTTTGTGTTTGTTCTGACTGAATGAGACCATAAAAGAACAACGCAGCCAAAAGCACACCAAAGGTATTCGCATATTCAACTAAACCGGCATAGCGCCCCATCATGATGTAATGACCTTCGGTTAGTATCCCAAGGTCAAACAACAACATATGTAGACTTAATATAAGACCGTTACCATGCACGATAAACGGCACAAAACGATGGTAAGGTGAGTCTTTATGAAAGACATAGATCGCCATGATGAAGAAAGCGACCGTCGTACTTGCACGCAATACTCCTTGGATTGTTAAGTAAACAGATGCTGGACCAAAGAGAAGTGGCAGCGCGTAAACAATCGGTATCAGCATAAAGATGAGATAAGGCTTGAAAACATTTTCTTTATACAACCAGATCCGAACCAACAAAATGATAAATAATAAATGCATGATGATATGATACGGATAAAAAGCTTCATCAAAATATAAGCCTTGATGAACTAATCCACCAAATAACACAGCGGTTAACAATACAAAATAAATCCCTCGCATGAACTCACTCCCTTTAAACCTCTAACAATTGTCTATCTAGCTATAACGCGTCAATGACTGATCATTACCGCTCTATTATCTATCATTAACTATACCGAATTTTCCTTAGCTTTTAAATAGGTGGGCGGTCATTCAGTCTATTATTAATTATCCACACGAAAGAAGACGTTGTTGATGTAGTTATAATACCTACATCAACAACGTCTTTTAACATGACTTATTTTATAAAATCATACCTTTGATTAAAGACTCACTTCAACAGCTTGTACTTTTTCTTCTTTCACACGTTCAATGTTGGCACCAAGTCCTTGAAGTTTACCAACGAAGTCAACATAACCCCGATCAATATGATACAAGTTCGTCACGGTTGTCTGTCCTTCAGCGATAAGTCCAGCTAATACAAGTGCCGCACCTGCGCGTAAATCAGTCGCTTTTACTTCCGCCCCTTGCATATTTGTCTCGCCATCAATCACGACACTTCTACCTTCAATTTTCATCTTCGCGTTCATGCGGCGGAATTCATCGATGTGCATAAAGCGATTCTCAAAGACTGTTTCAGTTACCATACTAGTGCCTTTTGCTTTCAACATCAAAGCCATCATTTGTGACTGCATATCCGTTGGGAAGCCTGGGTGTGGTAATGTCTTAATATCGACTGCCACCAGTTCATCCGTCGGATGAACCTTCAATCCGCCTTCCACTTCTTCAACGACAACACCCATATCAGCTAATTTCAAAATAACCGCACGTAAATCTCGTGAACGTGCACCGAGTACCGTCACTTCTCCACCGGTTAAAGCGCCTGCAACCATAAAGGTCCCTGCTTCAATTCGGTCTGGGATTATCGTGTGATCCGTTCCTGTCAGTTCTTCTACACCTTCAATCGTAATCGTAGAAGTACCTGCACCAAAGACACGTCCACCCATGCCATTAATAAAATCAGCTAAGTCAACAATTTCAGGCTCTTTAGCCGCATTTTCAATAATAGTGGTTCCGTCTGCGAGACTCGCCGCCATCATAATATTTTCCGTTGCGCCAACACTAGCCATATCGAGATAAATATTCGCACCCTTCAAGCGTCCCGCACTTTGGACTTCCACAAAGCCATGACCGACTTCAACTGTCGCCCCCATCGCTTCAAAACCTTTCAAATGTAAATCAATCGGACGTGAACCAATCGCACAGCCACCCGGCATCGCCACATACGCATGGCCATAACGCGCAAGTAACGGACCTAACACTAAGACAGAGGCACGCATCTTAGTGACAAATTCAAACGGCGCTTCCGTTATTAAATCACCTGAGGCATCAATGACTAGCTCGTCATGTGTCATTTCCACTTCGGCACCAATGTTCGTTAGTACCTCATTCATTGTATATACATCAGCTAACGCAGGTACATTCGTTAAAACAGAAGCCTTTGTTTGACCTAAAATCGTTGCGGCAATAATCGGTAACACCGCATTTTTAGCTCCTTCTACACGTACCGTCCCCGATAGTGTTTCACCACCGTTAATCAATATTTTTTCCATAGTTATTCGCTCCATTCTATAGAAAACACTATATACTATTAGTATTCAATCGTTAGGATAGGTGTGCCAATTGAAACGTAGACAGACCCGTCACTCCTTACCCGACTGGCTAATTGAAGGTTTTTCTTCTTTGTGTTCTCTAGATAATATTGTGTCAGTTGTTTTGTATATCCGGTCATCATATGTAAATCTTGATCTGTTTGTTGATCCATTGTTTTTACATCTAATGTTTTAATAATTTTCGTTAAAAACTCATTGCTCTCTATCATATCATGAAAAATGACACTACCACAACTATAAATGTTTCTATCATCTGTGTAAATAGTCGCAATGAACGAATTGAGTCGTTTGTAATAGCTTACAATCTCTTTTTTCTCTAGGTCTTTTAGCGTGACGTGATATTGTAGCTTCAAACGAGTAGACTTATCTGTTCGTTTATTATTCAAATACAGTCGAAATGATTCCTCTCCAAGGTCACTTACTCTCGTTAACTCTTTTATTGATTGATGACTTTTAGAGTCGCTTGTTTCAGTAAATCCTAAGTTGATGAGTTGTTGATGCAGCGCTGTATACTTTTTATTTACTGACTCCACGACGATGGTTTCTACGTATTCTATCTGACTATTTTCGTCTAAATCACCAGATATGATTTCCAACGGATAATAATCACTTCCCACCACATCAACTTTTAAAACCAAAACATATAAGAAACACGTCAAAAGACATACGAATCGCACAAAAAACCACCGCCCTTTCTAGTTATTAGAGAGTATAACTAAAAGGCGGTGGTTTTAATCATTTGTTAGAATAAATAAAGTAGTTGTTGCGACCAATTGAGTAGGTCTAAAAAGAAATGACTGAGCACACCCGCAATCACAATCGTTAAGATCACCATAAATAATCGCGCTTCAAACACTTTATGCTTTTTAAACAGCACATCGAATCGAATCGATTGCAGGGCACGCCACGTAATAATAATAAAGACACTGTGCGAGATAATACTGATGGCCGCTTGTACACCTAAATCTACGAACATTCTTTCACCTTCTTTCGACAATTTCCCGGGAAATAGCTGATGTATTTCAATTGATTTTAATCTGCCTGTTGGACTTTTAATGAAACACTATACGTAAAAAGACTTTAACACAAGTCGGTGCTTGAGTTAAAGTCTTTTCATTGTTTGTTTACTTAACAAACTGATATAATAACTATTTTCTTATTACCTCTACTTTTTTGCTTATCACTCATCACGTTACTTTTGGTCTTCACCGACTAACTCTAACCGGTTAATCGCCCGCTTAAGCGCCAGTTCCGCACGTCTAAAGTCGACGTCATCGCGGCGTTGTTTAATCCGGCGTAATGCACGTTCTTTCGCTTTACGTGCACGTTCGACATCGATCTTCTTCGGTGTTTCGGCAGACTGGACGAGAATGGTGACATGATTATCATCGACTTCAATAAATCCACCACCGATTGCCACTTTCATCGATTCCCCGTCTTTCTTTAATCGGGCTGTGCTAATAACCACTGGGGAGATCATCGCTGTGTGATTCGGCAATATCCCAATCTCTCCTTGTTCTGCTTGGACGACGACCATATCAAATACATCATTGACGATTTGACCATCTGGTGTGACGACTTCTACTGTCAACTGTTTGTCCATAATAACGGCCTCCTACTCTGACAGACGCATAGCTTTTTCGACGGCTTCATCAATTGTCCCGACAAGACGGAACGCTTCTTCTGGTAAATCATCGTATTTACCTTCTAAAATTTCTTTAAAGCCACGAATCGTTTCACTGACAGGGACGTATGAACCGGCTTGTCCTGTGAACTGTTCAGCCACGTGGAAGTTTTGCGATAAGAAGAACTGTACTCGACGGGCACGTTGGACGATTTGTTTATCTTGATCACTTAATTCATCCATACCGAGAATCGCAATGATGTCTTGTAGTTCACGGTAACGTTGTAAGGTTTGTTGGACTTCACGTGCCGTGTCATAGTGTTCTTTACCAACCACTTCAACATCGAGTGCGCGTGAACTTGAACTTAATGGGTCTACCGCTGGGTAAATCCCTTGTTCTGACAGTTTACGATCTAAGCTTGTTGTCGCATCTAAGTGCGTAAACGTTGTTGCAGGTGCTGGATCAGTATAGTCATCGGCTGGTACATAAATCGCTTGGATTGATGTGACCGATCCTTGTGTTGTGGACGTAATCCGCTCTTGCAGGCGACCCATTTCCGTCGCAAGTGTTGGTTGGTAACCTACGGCTGATGGCATCCGACCTAAGAGCGCAGATACTTCAGACCCTGCTTGAGTAAAACGGAAGATGTTGTCAATAAATAACAACACGTCTTGGCGTTTGATGTCACGGAAATATTCCGCCATTGTCAAGCCCGTAAGGGCTACCCGCATTCGGGCACCTGGTGGTTCGTTCATTTGTCCGAACACCATTGCTGTTTTCGTAATAACGCCAGAATCTTTCATTTCAAAGTATAAGTCATTTCCTTCACGCGTTCGTTCACCGACACCGGCAAACACAGAAATACCGCCGTGCTCCTGAGCGATATTATGAATCAGTTCTTGGATGAGCACAGTTTTACCAACACCGGCACCACCGAAGAGACCAATCTTACCCCCTTTAATATAAGGGGCAAGTAAGTCAACGACTTTGATTCCTGTTTCTAATATTTCTGTTTCCGTTGATAGTTTTCTAAACTCAGGTGATGGACGGTGAATCGCATCGCGTTGCACTTCGTCACCAACAGCTTCACCGCCATCAATCGCTTCACCTAAGACATTAAAGATTCGGCCTAATGTCTCTTCCCCTACAGGAACAGAGATAGGTTTCCCCGTATTAATTACTTCATCACCACGACGAATACCTTCTGTGGCGTTCATGGCGATGGTCCGTACTTTATGGTCACCTAAGTGTAAGGCCACTTCTAATGTTACTTTTACGTCTTGGTCGTTCTGGTGCGCTGTAACGATTAACGCATCATTTGTTTTAGGTAATTCTCCGTCTTCGAATTTGACATCGATGACCGGTCCAATTACTTGTACGACTTGTCCATTATTCATCGATTATTTCCTCCCTAAACCGGCAAACAAGTTAGCCTTGTTGGGCATTTGCGCCACCTACAATTTCTGCTAATTCTTGCGTAATTTGCGCTTGACGAGCACGGTTGTACTGTAAGCGTAAATCTGAAATCATATTGTCGGCATTATCTGTCGCATTTCGCATCGCGTTCATTCGCGACGCATTTTCACTCGCTTTACTTTCAAGAAAGGCACCGTATATTAAACTTTCCGCATATTGCGGTAACAGTGTCTTTAAAATCTTCTCCTCATTCGGTTCGAATAAGAATGGACTGTGCATTTCATGACGTAGCTCATCTACTTCTGCTTCTGTAATCAGCGGTAAGATTTTCTTTACCACCACTTCTTGACTAATCGCTGAATAAAAATAATTATAGACGAGTTCTAATTGATCAAATTCACCGTCAATAAAAAACTGTACCGTATCATACGTTAAATCTTCTAAATCACTAAAGTAAGGATGATCGGGTAAGCCCGTCACTGAGCGCAGCACCGGCATATGACGATTTTTGAAATATTCTTTTCCAATTCGACCAATCGCAATAATCGTATACTCACTCTTATGACGGTGACGTTCATTAATCAAAGTCTCTAATTTTCTTAACACCTGTGAATTAAAAGGCCCTGCGAGACCTCTGTCTGAGGTCATCACTAAATAGGCAATTTTTTTCACTCGGCGAGGGATCAAAATCGGATGACTATGTTCCCCGTAACTTAAGACAATGTGTCTGACCATTTCTTCGATCTTTTCAGCATAAGGCACGAATGCACTATTCGAGGTCTCTGACTTACCTAATTTAGAGGCAGCCACCATATGCATCGCACTGGTGATTTGCTTCGTCTTTTGTGTTGATTCGATTTTCTTTTGAATGCCTCGTAATGACAAAGCCATATAGACGCCTCCTTAGTATGATCGACTAAATTGTTGTTGGAATGTCGTGATAGCTTCTTTCATATCTTCTTCCGCTGTAATTTCGCCTGATTCACGAATGTCGCGTAAGACTTGCGGATAAGCCGCGTCAAGATAATCGTAAAATTCTCCTTCATAACGGCGAATGTCTTCGATTGGTATCTCGTCGAGATACCCATGAATAAGCGCATAAATAATCATCACTTGTTTTTCCATTGTAATTGGCTTGTGTAAGCCTTGTTTTAATACTTCAATCGTGCGTTTACCACGGTTTAATTTTTGTAAGGTAGCTTTATCTAAGTCTGAACCAAACTGGGCAAAAGATTCTAGCTCACGGTAACTCGCGAGGTCTAGTCTCAGTGTCCCCGCTACTTTTTTCATCGCTTTCGTTTGGGCTGATCCACCAACACGTGATACAGATAAACCAGGATTAATCGCTGGTCTCACCCCACTAAAGAACAAATCAGATTGTAAGAAGATTTGTCCATCAGTAATAGAAATAACGTTGGTTGGGATATAAGCTGAAATATCACCTGCTTGTGTTTCAACAAACGGTAACGCCGTCATCGACCCGCCACCTAAATCATCATTTAACTTTGCGGCACGTTCAAGTAAACGTGAG
Source organism: Halolactibacillus sp. JCM 19043 (assembly GCF_001310395.1). Classification (NCBI taxonomy): domain Bacteria; kingdom Bacillati; phylum Bacillota; class Bacilli; order Caryophanales; family Bacillaceae; genus Halolactibacillus; species Halolactibacillus sp. JCM 19043. The sequence goes on along the minus strand of NZ_BAXD01000005.1, from coordinate 41,637 downwards.
TGTAAATAGAACACATCTCCTGGGAACGCTTCACGACCTGGTGGGCGTTTTAAAAGAAGCGACAGTTCTCGGTAAGCTGCTGCTTGTTTTGATAAGTCATCATAGACAACAAGCGCATGTTCGCCGTTATACATAAATTCCTCACCCATGGCAACACCCGCATAAGGTGCAAGGTATTGAAGTGGTGCAGGCGCACTGGCCCCAGCATTCACGACAATCGTATAATCGAGCGCTCCGTGACGACGGAACGTTTCAACTGTCGCACGAACGGTAGAATCTTTCTGTCCAATCGCTACATAAATACAATACATGTTTTGGTCTTTTTGATTGAGGATTGTATCAACTGCGACGGTTGTTTTACCAGTTTGACGGTCACCAATGATTAACTCACGTTGTCCTCGGCCAATTGGTACGAGCGCATCAATCGCTTTAAGTCCGGTTTGAAGAGGCTCGTGAATCGATTTACGTGCCATCACACCAGGTGCCTCGCGTTCAATTGGGCGTGTCTTTCTCGTTTTAATCTCACCCTTACCATCAATCGGTTGTCCTAGTGGATTCACCACGCGGCCAACAAGAGATTTACCTACAGGCACTTCCATGATCCGTCCTGTACGGGTCACTTCATCCCCTTCACGAATCGATAGATGCGACCCGAGAATAACAACACCAACACGGTCTTCTTCTAAACTCTGAACAAGCCCCATTGTGCCGTTTTCAAATTCAACGAGCTCTCCTGAGAGCACGTTATTTAGTCCGTAAATTTGTGCAATCCCGTCACCTGTTTCAATAACGGTCCCAATATCTTTAATCTCTGTGTCTTTTTGATAGTATTGGATTTGTTTCTTGATCAGGGCACTGATTTCTTCCGCTCTGATTTCCATCTCATGTCACCCCTATCATCGTTTGTACAACGGAACAAATTTCCGTTTGACTTCTTCTAATTTTGCTTTTAGCGACGCGTCATAGACACGGTTATTAATCACAACTTTAAATCCGCCAATGACACTTTCATCTATTTCATTTTGTAAGGCTAAACGGTTATAACCAAATTGTTTAGCAAAATGCGCTTCAATATCTTCTAATTGGTGTGGCGTTAAATGGGTGACTGAATAGACTTTTCCTACGCCTATCCCGCGTTTTTCATTAATCAAGTACGTATAATGATCAACCATACCCGGCACATCCTGTTCGGCATGGTCTTCGACCATGATGAGTATGAGTTTCACCAGTTCACTGGAGAAGGTCGTAAACGTTGACTTAATAATACGGGCCCGGTTCATCCATTGTTTCGGATCTTGCAGAAAATCGACTAATTCAGACGGGGCACTGAAGACTTGACGCACCGTGAGTAATTCACGTTCGATTTGTTCTTCATGCCCGTGTTCTTTTGCCACATCATATAATGCTTCAGCATAGCGTCTTGCATTACGTGAATTTTTCATAGAAGATCGTCTCCTAAAGTATCGAGACGTTCTTTAATTAAGCGTTTTTGATCTTCTTGACTCATTTCTTTTTGAATAATATCCATCGCAATTTGGAACGCAATTTCTGCGACCGTTTCTTGCATCTCTTGGAATGATTCGCGTTTTTCTTGTTCAATTTCGTCCTCTGCATCAATGCGCAATTGTTTGGCGCGATCTTTTGCCTCTTGAACAATCGACTCTTCAAGTTTCGTCGCGCGTTGCTTAGCGTTAACGACAATATGTTTAGCTTCTTGACGTGCATCAGTTAATTTCTCATCTGCTTCTTTAACCGCCATTTGCGCTTGACGATTTTTTTCTTGGGCTGTCTCAATTTCAGTCGCAACAAAGTTTTCTCGTTCTTCCATGACTTTAATCAGTGGTCCCCAAGCAAACTTCTTCAGTAGCACCATTAAAATAGCAAAACTGACTAAAACAACAATCGTATCTAACGGTTGAAACCCACCGACCGTTTGTGAACCGAGGGTTAACATATTCGTTGTAAGCATGCCTTATGCACTCCTCTCTTTCTCTACCTTTATTATTAGGTGTTCATCAATTAAAGAATCATAAAGGCGACAACGACAGCTAAAATAGGAATCGCCTCAACTAGTGCGATACCAATGAGCATGATTGTTTGTAGTGGCCCACGTAATTCTGGTTGACGAGAAATTCCTTCTAGTGTACTTTTTACGATAATACTGTTAGCGAAACTTGCGCCTAAAGCAGCAAGACCTACAGCGATTGCAGCAGCGATTGCGTTCATGTGTGTTTCCTCCTAGGATTTGTTTGAATTTTGTTTTTTACCTATTTATTATTTCATTATGTCTCTAACTTATGACAGTCACTTTTAAGTCTCTCACTATGTGTATCAATCACACGGTTCGCACGAACCGTAAGTAACGATCACAATCATTCTGTAAGATTAGTGATCATCGATCACTTTATGTGACATATATACCATCGATAATGTCGTAAAGATAAAGGCCTGAATGGCACCGACAAATAAACTAAAACCTTGCCACAGAATCATTGGTATAATCGCCCCAACAAGTGTCACGGACGCCATACTCGCAAGCAGTGATAGCAGCACTTCGCCCGCGAAAATATTCCCATACAAACGGAAACCGAGTGTCATCGTATTCGTGAACTCTTCGATAATTTTAAATGGCAACATAAATGATACAGGCTGATAAAGCCTTTCGCATACTTTTTCGTGCCACGCATTTTGATGCCGTAATAATTCGTTAAAATGATAATAAAAGCGCAAGTGTTAACGTCACGCCTGCATCAGCCGTTGGCGATTTCCACCACACATTACCATTAAATATCCCGGTCACAATAATCCCTAAAATGTTACTAATAAAGATAAATGTGATGAGCGTAAGCGCCAGTGGTAAAAACTTTTTACCTGTCCGCCAGTCCATAGAATCATTAATAATACCTTTAACGAAATCGACGATAAATTCGATGAAGTTTTGTTTTCCGGTTGGTTTCATCTTTAAATTGCGCGTTAAAAAGAACGCAACAAAAAAGGTGACGGTACAAGAAATCACCATCATTAAGACGGTTGATAAATTGACACTTAACCAAGGAATCCCGAAGATATTCTCGACAATAGGTGCACCATGATCCATCTGTTTATTCCCCCTTCTCTATAAATTTCTCAGCTTCTAAAAGCGACCAAAAGCCGGCAATAAGAACAACGACGTACTTAAACATTAAACCTATAATCACTGCAAGTATCGGAATGTGGGTGAAGTAGTTTTCAACTAAAGCAACGACAAGTAAAGCTGCGCCAATTCTTAAAATTGTCCCAGCCGTCGCAAAACGTTTGTCAGTTGTCACTACACGTACAAGACGTGTCACTTTCCATTGTAGTAAGCATAAGTTTACGTAACTTACTACTCCACCGAGTAGTAAACCAAATAAGATAGGGTGTCCTTGTGTTAACAGTGTCACCAACGAAATGGAGATAAGTATGACTAAAAAAATGTGATGATGTTTTTTGGTCATGTCATGATATGTCTCCACGCAGGTTCACCTTGCCTCTCATCTGATCGTTAAAAGCCAACTATTCACATTATAGCACCGATTTTAAAAAATGCATCCCTATTGCTCGAATTCTTTAGTATAAAAGCGTTTACATTCATTTTTTCTTAAGATAAAGCGTTTACTCACTTTAAAACACGTTAAACCTCAGTAATTACGTGGGTTTAATGTATATTAAAGTTTGTGAAAAATGCACGTTTGAAACTACAAGAATATTTTTACATTCACAAACTTAGTCGGCTGATTAACGAGTAGGATCCTTGTCAGTCTTTCCTTATTGTAACCTCTTTCATTCAGGGAACCAGTTAGGGGGTTTCGACTGAACTTAAAACAAGAAAAAACAGTCACACCCCTAACATTTCGTCGGGAAATGACTGTTTTATACTAATAAACTTTTTACCGTTACTTTACTTCAAACGAAGCTGGTTTTTGTTTACTTGGGTCAAAGTAAGACTGAATCGCCTCACAAATTCGAGCACTAGCAAAACCATCACCATATGGATTAGAGCTTTGGCCATCTTTTCATAAGCTTGGTTATCACTCAGTAACAGATGTGCTTCATTATAGATAGTGCCTTCATCCGTACCGGTCAATTTTAACGTCCCACTCTTCACACCTTCTGGACGTTCGGTTGTGTCTCGAAGTACAAGGACAGGTACACCGAGTGACGGGGCTTCTTCTTGTACCCCACCTGAATCCGTAAGGATTAAAGTTGCGCGTGCCGCAAAGTTATGAAAATCAACAACATCAAGTGGCTTGATTAAATCAATCCGGTCATGGTCACCTAGAATGTCATTGGCTTTTTCTTGTACCTTTGGATTTAAGTGAACCGGATAAACGACATGAATATCGTCATGCGTATCAGTTAAACGGCGAATGGCACGGAACATTTGTCCCATATTCTCGCCTAAATTCTCACGACGATGCGCCGTCATTAAGACAAGACGTTTATCCCCGATTTTCTCTAACATCGGATGTGTGTAATCAGCATTAACCGTTGTCTTTAACGCATCAATCGCGGTATTACCAGTCACATAGATATAATCGTCTTTCTTACTTTCTGTAAGTAAATTATCTCTTGACTGCGTTGTCGGTGCAAAGTGTAAATCTGCCATCACACCTGTTAGTTGACGATTCATCTCTTCTGGATACGGTGAATATTTATTCCATGTACGAAGACCGGCTTCAACGTGTCCAACCGCGACTTGGTTATAATAAGCCGCAAGTGATGCTGCAAAAGTTGTCGTTGTATCACCATGGGCTAAGACGATATCTGGCTTTGCTTCTTTAATGACTTCGTCAAGTCCCACAAGCGCGCGGGTTGTTACTTCTGCGAGCGTTTGGTTTTGCTTCATAATATTGAGATCATACGTTGGGGTAATACCAAAAATCTCTAACACTTGGTCTAGCATCTCACGGTGTTGCGCTGTCACAGTGATGATTGTATCAAATACATCAGATCGTTTTTGTAGTTCCAACACAAGTGGGGCCATTTTAATGGCTTCTGGTCGTGTACCGAACACCGGCATCACTTTAATTTTTTTACTCATAAGAACACACTCCATTTAATATTTTTATCAGTTATTTTGTAAACTCTCTCACTACTTTAACATATTTTGATGTCTTTTCCTATTTCAATTGTGATACATTTAGCTTTCTCATCGATACCTACAACACTTAATTTAATTGATATACAATCAGTAGTACATGTCTGAAAATACAAAAAAAGAATAACCCCTCTATAAAGATAGAAGCGTTATTCTTTCTAGTCATCATTGTCTTATTTTGTACCGTACAAACGGTCACCAGCATCACCAAGACCTGGGACGATGTAACCTTTTTCGTTTAGTTTTTCATCAAGTGCCGCAAGATAAATATCAATATCTGGGTGTAATTCTTTTACCGCTTCCACACCTTCAGGTGCTGCGATTAAACACATTAATTTAATGTTTTTTGCGCCGCGTTTTTTCAGTGAGCTAATCGCGTCATTCGCACTACCGCCTGTTGCTAACATCGGGTCAACAACAATCATTTCACGTTCATTAATATCATTTGGCATTTTAAAGTAGTATTCATGTGGTTTCAATGTTTCAGGGTCACGATACAATCCAACGTGGCCAACTTTTGCGGTTGGTACGTGACGAAGAACACCTTCTACCATCTAAGCCTGCGCGTAAGATAGGCACAATCCCGATCTTCTTACCAGCAATAACATATGACGTTGTCTTTGTGACAGGCGTGTCAATTTCTACCGGTTCTAGTGGTAAATCACGTGTGATCTCATACGCCATCAGTCCAGCAACTTCATCAACGAGTTCTCGAAACTCTTTTGTGCCTGTTTCTGTTTTTCTAATATACGTCAATTTGTGTTGAATTAGTGGATGATTTAATACATATACATTACCCATCTTATCCGCTCCCTTATTGTATTTTGTGCATAACTAATAAGAGTTTACATGTAACGACACGTGCTTTCAAGTAAAAAATGAAATTCCTTGGAATTTGTCAGGTAAGTTCATGTCACTTCACTGTATTCATTCCCATTTACTCAGTCTTTTATAAATATCTGAAGCTCTCTCGAATGCTCTGGTTCTAATTTAATTAACCGGTACCTTTCCGGTATAGTCGCTAATTTCAATATATTTTGCGTGATACGTTTATATTGTCCACTCACCAATTCTTTAGATAGTAGACTTTTGGCAATGTACAAATAGATCCTTTCTGAATCATTGATCGCTTCATTTGGCTAATTCCTTAAAGGCTTTCATATGCTTTGAGATTAAATTCTCAGCTACTTCGTTGATCTCTTGATCTCCAATTTTTTCATCTTCGTCTAATTGATTATATTCCATTAATATATAGCGAGGCTTATTGTTTTTAAGGATGATCGCTGTACCTTTTTCATCTACCATTCTTGCTACTTTCGAAAAATTTTGATTAGCTTCTGAAATAGAAACTAAATTCTCTACATTGATTCTCATAAAACTCACCCCTTTCTATTTCTATTATACCTATTAATTAGGATTAATTCAGCCTGAATTTTATAAGTGAACGTTGCATACCACCCTCTAACATAAAATCACCGATCGAATTAAAAGCATATCAAAAGGCACGTCCCATGTAGAGACGTGCCTTCTGAATTATTTATATAGTGGGAAACGATCAGTAAGAGCTTTCACACGTTTACGTGCTTCTGCTTTCACTGCTTCATTTTCAACATCTTTTAGTACAAGCGCAATGATTTGACCAACTTCTTTGAGTTCATCTTCTTTAAAGCCACGTGTCGTAACAGCGGCCGTTCCTACACGGACACCGCTTGTCACAAATGGTGACTCTGTATCAAATGGAATCGTATTTTTGTTGGTTGTAATACCAATATCATCTAAGGCTTCTTCTGCGACTTTACCGGTTAAGCCTAAGCTCTTCACATCAAGTAACAGTAAGTGATTATCTGTCCCACCTGAAACGAGACGGACACCTTCAGCTGTCAGTGAATCAGCGAAAGCTTTCGCGTTTGTTTTAATTTGTTTCGCATAGTCTTTAAATGATGGATCAAGGGCTTCTTTAAACGCGGCTGCTTTTGCGGCAATCACATGCATCAGTGGGCCACCTTGAATACCAGGAAAGACCGCTTTATCAATTTGTTTCGCATACTTTTCTTTTGTGAGAATCATCCCACCACGTGGACCACGCAATGTTTTATGTGTCGTTGTGGTGACAAAGTCACTGTAAGGTACAGGATCTGGATGTTCGCCTACTGCGACAAGACCCGCAATATGCGCCATATCAACCATTAAGTACGCCCCTACTTCATCAGCAATTTCACGGAACTTACTAAAGTCAATCTCACGTGGATACGCACTTGCACCAGCGACGATTAATTTCGGCTTGACCGCTAACGCTTTTTCACGCACAACCTCGTAATCAAGCGTCTCTTTTTCTTTATCTACCCCGTACTCTTCGAAGTTATAAAGCTTACCACTAAAGTTAACTGGGCTACCGTGTGTTAAGTGACCACCATGAGACAGATTCATGCCAAGGACCGTATCACCAGGTTCTAAGAACGCATGGTACACCGCCATATTCGCCTGTGCTCCTGAGTGTGGTTGGACATTCGCATGTTCTGCCCCAAAGATTGCTTTTGCCCGGTCACGTGCTAAGTTTTCAGCGATATCCACAAACTCACAACCACCGTAGTAGCGCTTCTCTGGATAACCTTCGGCATATTTATTTGTTAAGACAGACCCTTGTGCTTCCATCACTGTTTCAGTGACAAAGTTTTCTGAGGCAATCAACTCAATCTTATCATTTTGACGACCACGCTCTAATTCAATCGCTTCAAATAATTCTACATCATTCGCTTGTACATGTTTCATCCACATCGTTCCCCCTAAAGTATTGGTTATGTTTTTTATAAGAAAGACTAAGAAGTCGACTTATTCATACTTTGCTCGTACCCCGCCAATCAGTTTCGGACGGCTATAGGCACCAGCTAGACGTGCTTGACCTAAAAACTTTGTATTAAATCTAAGCGGTACCGCCACTGGTAAGAGATGCATCCCAATCATCGTCTCACCAATATCCATCCCTGCGTCCGCTTCAATTGTTTCAACAACGACCGCCTCACGTAAGTGATGATAGCTATATGTCGCCATCGATCCTCCCGCATGTTGATGTGGGACAACGGTTACTGGTCGCTTATTTAAAGTTACTTGTGTCTCTTTTTCAATAACTAAGGCGCGATTTAAATGTTCGCAACATTGAAAAGCAAGTCGGACACCTGTCGCGTCTTTTAGTCGCTGTAAAGCATTAAAAATCACTTCAGCCACATCCATACTACCAAGTGTGCCGATTTTTTCACCAAGCACTTCACTCGTTGATGTACCAACGACAAAGACATGTCCTTCTTTTAGCACACCTAACCGAATCCACTCATCAACAAACTGATCCATCATCGTCTTTAAGACCGCTTGATCAATCGCTTGTATCATTATTTCATCTCATAATCGCGCAGTTTATTGATGCGGCGCTCATGACGTCCACCTTCAAATTCTCCACCAATCCACGTTTTAACGATTTCTTTCGCCAAATCGACACCAATAACTCGTGCGCCCATGGCTAACACATTGGAATCGTTATGTTCACGCGTCACACGTGCAGTATACACATCATGTGTTAAGGCGCAACGAATGCCTTTTACTTTATTCGCCGCAATCGACATACCGATCCCAGTCCCGCAAATCACAATCCCGCGGTCATATTCTCCCGCAGCAACTTTCTCAGCCGCTGGAATACCGTAGTCCGAATAATCACATGACTCTTTTGAGTCACAACCGATATTATTCACTTCGATACCGAGTTCACCTAAATAGGTTTCAATCTCTTTCGCTAGTTCAGAACCACCGTGATCTGATGCTAAAACAACTTTCATTGATTACACACTCCCATCGATTATTGTCTTTCTAGTTTTTTGCTTACTTCATATTGTAACTCATTTTTATTAAATGTGAAGTATTACGGACGTTTTTTTAGAAAATTCTTTTTTCGTTCGGTTTACAAGTTAATTTTTTCTATAAACCGCTTGATTGCCGCTTCAATTTCATCAAAAGTTTCTAAGTACGTGTTCTCATCTTGCCCAAATGGATCACGAATATTCTTGTCATAGTCACTCAAGTCCTTATATACGTAATCCTTTAACGCGTAAACACGTTCACGCCTTTCTGGGTTTAATGAAATAAGTGCCCTTCGATGACTTTCTGTCATTGTTAAAATGATATCAGCCCAATCAATTAAACTCTCGGTCATTTGGGTGGATTCACCATCAAAATCAATCTGATGTGCCTCCAGTGCAAAACGTGTGCCTGCGGATGTTTTAATGCCATCCGTTGTATAAAGTCCAGCGGACTTTACTGAAACACGTTCAAGTTGATTTGATCGCTTTAGATGATCAAGTAAAATAGCTTCTGCCATCGGTGAACGACATGTATTTCCGGTACAAACAAATAAGACATTCACTGCTCTCTAGTCCTTTCTTTGAATAAAATTCTACCACCATTTTATCACACATATCCTTGTTCCCGCTAAGTATAAAGAGGTGAACAGATTAGAAGAAGAGGACTACCGTACCAAAGCCAATAAAAATCATGCCACGTAACACATGAAAAAACGGTCCCATGATTTTTTCGACTTGCTTTCCTATGTAAAAACCAATCATACAAAAGCCTAAACTCATCACACTAAACAATAAAGCAAGTCGCAAGGTCCGCTCATATACGACAAGCCCAATAAATAAACTATCAAGACTGACCATCAACGCTAACAGAATCACGGAGCGCGCCACAAAGGTTGGTTCCTCGTCACTAAAACCGTTAAACAGATTATATAAGCCGAGACTAAAAAAGATTGTCCCACTCATCACATCAATGAATTGAAAGAGTCTCTCAGGGTACATACCTATGACAAGTAACCCTACATAAGGAAATAGAAAATGACACCCGCTCACTAACAACATAAATAGCTGCTTTCGTTTCCTAGATAACGTTGATAACGTAAACGCAATGGTCAAACAGTCAACAGAGACCGCAATCGCTAACAATAAATCCAACAAAAAATGCATAGACAAAAACCACCCCTTGTATCTTGGATGGTTTAGTCTATGCTTGGCTCAATTATTAAACAACACTAAAAACAGATATTTGCCACAAGCTAGCTTATACGAAGCAAAAAAAGGCTTACCCTATTGTGAGGAGTTATCCCATTACCTGTCAGAGTAATATTGCTGATTTCTACTTGTCGGCTTATCAGGAAGCGTCATTTTAAGAAGTCCTCCTTTAATTAAAGGGTTAAGTATTTTCGTTCTAAAATAGCCTCTATTATTAAGACTCATAAACTGTTGCATTTCTCCCCTCGTTCTAGGGTCTTGCAGAATTCCAATAGTTTGTTAATTTCGTTATTATCTTGGTTGGTATCTTGGTTGGTTACTGGAAATGGATTTGAAAATTCTCTATGAATCAGTAAATTTGAAATTGCTACCCTAAAAATTTTATCCCTTAAACTCACACGTTGATCACCCTCAAAATAAAATTTGTCATTGAGGTGCTTCGCATTGACTCCATTATCTAATTCCCAGCATCTACTTTAGCTTGAGGGATGACTTAGGTGATAGCTTGAGGGCAGCTTGGTTAACATCATGGTTGGTGTCTTGATTGGTATATGCTCATCCTTTATATAGTTTTGTATTAACGTTTCTTAGAGGGCATTCTCAAAGAACAGAAAGAAAAAACACTTCTTAAAGGAACGGCATTTACCGCTTCCTATTAAGAAGTGTTTCTTTCACGCTAGTGATTACGAACGGTTTATATTCATTTTCTATTTCGACTTGTCTTCAATATCAATATACGTGGCTGCTTTTCTCATTCGATTCATCACCGCTTGACCGACGCCATCTTCATTAAATGTTTCCGCTAAGATGACATCAACATCAGTCTTTTTAAAAGAACGGAGCGCATGGTAGAGTTGATTGGCGACGGTCGCAATATCTTCTCTCGTACCGACCGTCATCACCGTATCGGCTTGAGATCGCCTTGCGAGTTCTTCACTGACTAATAAACCAACCTTTTTTCCTTCTGATTGATACTGGTTGATTTGCGTTCTAAAATAATCATCATCCCCGTCAATCAGAATCATCGGCACTTCTGGTTCATAGTGCGTATATTTCATCCCAGGTGACTTTGGCTTGTCTTTTGTTTCAAGTATGGTCGCATCTTCCACTGGTGCCTGTAGTACGTGTTCAATGTCTTGTTTCGTGATTCCACCGGGTCTAAGGATGACCGCATGATCACCGGTACAATCAACGACGGTTGATTCGACACCAACACCCGTTGGCCCACCGTCTAGAATGGCCATTATTTTGTCTTTTAGATCTTGATACACATGCACGGCACTCGTTGGTGATGGTTTACCTGAAAGGTTAGCACTTGGTGCGGCGATCGGTAAATCACACGCTTTAATAAGCTCACGCGCCGCTAAGTGATCCGGTATTCTTAAGCCCACCGTATCTAGACCAGCCGTGACATTTTTCGCGATTTTTCCATTGCTTTTTAAAATAACCGTGAGTGGTCCAGGCATAAACGCCTCAATTAATTGTTTCGCTATCGGCGTAATCTCCGTCACATAACGTGACATCTGTTCAACATCACTTAAATGGACAATCAACGGATTATCACTTGGTCGGCCTTTTGCCTTGAATATTTTTCCGATTGCCGCTTCATTGGTCGCATCAGCCCCTAGACCATAAACGGTTTCGGTTGGAAAAGCAACAACCTCTCCTTGCTTTAGCCACTCACTCGCTTTTTGTATATTCTCATCATTCCATAGTAAAAATGATGTTGTCATATTGACACCTCACTTTAAAAAATTCACAACTTCCCCACAGGTTATCCACAGAATGTGGACAACGGTTATATTTATGTTTCACAAGCTATTTGAAATCTTATCCACTTATCCACAAGTGGGTGTTTTCATTTCTTCTTTTGATTATACACAGACTTATCCACGAATTCTAGTGTGAATGTGGGTAAACTAGCCGGTTATCCACATCGTTATCCACCGAACGCGTGGATAAGCTTACTGATTTGTTCCACTAACCAAAACTTTGCTTCAGGCTTTGTTTCACTTTCATCTTCCTCAGATGAAGCTTCATTTATCTCGTCTTCTGTTTCTCTGTTGTCAGAAGATCTTTTTATTTGATCATCTTTAGGTTCGGTATGACTCTGTCTAGTGTCACATCGCCATTAAAATCCACAAAACAAAGAGAAGGGAATAAGACACACCACCAGTTTTTACCTTCACCGTCACCAATGGTCACGAGTACGGCTTCATATTCCCCTTGTGGATAAACACGGGTATCATACACCTTTGTTGGAAAAACAATGTTCTTCCCATAAGTCACCGTTGCCGCATGGGGATAATCCGCTTCATTTAAAGAGGCGCCAACGACTTGTTCAATCTCTGGTAAGGCTTTTGTGACGGCGTCTCTTGCTTCCTCAATTGACGTGATGTCTGTCATCATACCAGCGACGTAACGGGAGACGTCATCTCTCACTTGGCGCTTCATGTCTTGGTCGACAGCGTCATCACTATGGGCTAAAATTCTTAGCCGAATCGCTTCTTCTGGAATATCAACATCATAACCTAAGGCCTGTTGTTTTTCAGGCATCATCAGTTGTATGAGGATAAGCCCTAAAGCTACCGACATGAGAACAAGATCGACAACTCTTTTTCGTTTGAAGTAGCGACGATATTTGACATGACTGACGTGTTTTCGTTTCATCACAAATCGTTCCTTTCATACTGACGGACAGTTTCTATTAGTCGCAGTATGACCAAGGAAAGATGGATTTAAACATCTTGATACATAAAGACCATCCGGTCTCTACCAAACATATCTTGTTTTGTTTCCACTGTTGCGTCTGGAAAAGCACGCTTGATAAGCGCAGTGACCGCTTCTTTTTGATTGTGGCCAATCTCAAACGCCATCAGACCGTGAGGTCTTAATACGTGTGTGGCCCCGGCGATAATTGTGCGGTAACTGTATAACCCATCTTCTTCACTAAAAAGCGCCAAATGTGGATCAAAATTTTTCACCGTATCACTGAGTGAATCCAAATCACTGTAGGGAATATACGGGGGATTAGAGACAATCACATCGACATGTTGATCTGTTTCAATAAAGTGAGACAAAAAGTCACTGGACTGCATCGTCACTAGAGCGCCTATTGTGTTCGCATTATCTTTTGCGACACGAAGTGCTGCGTCAGATATATCCACTGCATACACGTTGAGGTGTGGTTGTTCTAACTTTAACGTAATCGCTAAGACACCCGTACCCGTCCCGACATCAACAACATCCGTTAAATGCGGGCGTTTATTTAAATCTTTTAGTAAATAATACATCAACTCTTCTGTCTCTTGACGCGGAATGAGCGTATCCTTTGTCACTTTAAATGTCCGGTCGTAAAACTGTTCTTCCCCAGTTAAATGTTGTAGGGGGATGCCTGTTGTTGCGTGACGCGTCACCATCTGTTTAAACGTGTCATACACATCCGGTCGTATCTGTTCTTGTAGCTGCATTAAAAAGTCTAATCGCGACAGTCCGAGCACATGAATCAGTAATAACTCCGCCACTTTTTCTTCTCGGTTATGCTGTTTCAAAAAAAGAGAAGCCCAGTTGAGGGCTTCTTGAATAGTCGGTCTCATCTTACTCACCTAGCTGGTCCATCTTACTTGTCTGTTCTTCCATAATGAGCGCATCCACAAACTCATCCAGCTTACCTTGAAGAATTTGATCAAGTTTTTGGATCGTCAGACCAATGCGGTGATCGGTCACACGGTTTTGTGGGAAGTTATACGTTCTAATCCGTTCGGAACGGTCCCCTGTTCCTACCGCTGATTTACGATTCGAGTCAAACTCCGCCTGTGCTTCTTGTTGGAACTTATCATACACACGGGCACGTAAAATCTTCATCGCTTTTTCTTTATTCTTAATTTGTGATTTTTCATCTTGCATCGACACAACAATCCCGGTTGGTTCGTGCGTTAAACGAACCGCTGACATCGTTGTATTAACACTTTGTCCCCCTGGTCCACTTGAGGTGAACGTGTCCACACGAATATCCTTATCGTGAATATCGACTTCGACTTCTTCTGCTTCTGGGAGTGCGACAACAGTGGCGGTTGACGTATGAATCCGGCCACCAGATTCGGTCTCAGGTACACGTTGTACCCGGTGAGCCCCGTTTTCAAACTTTAGTTTTGAATACGCCCCGCGACCGTTAATCATCATAATGACTTCTTTATAGCCACCGACACCAGTGACGCTACTTTCCATCACATCGACTTTCCAGCCTTGTGCTTCGGCAAAGCGGGTATACATTCTAAATAGGTCACCCGCAAATAAGGCCGCTTCATCACCACCCGCTGCCCCGCGGATTTCCATAATAACGTTTTTATCATCGTTCGGATCTTTTGGCAACATCAAAACTTTTAACTTTTCTTCATACTCAGGAATTTGTGGTGATAGTTCGTCAATTTCCATCTGCACCATCTCACGCATATCCGGGTCTTTTTCCCCGTCTAACATCTCTTTTGCACCCGCTAATTGTTCACTTACATCACGGTATTCACGGTAAGTGGCGACAATATCAGAAAGATCGGATTGTTCCTTTGAATACTCACGTAGTTTGTTTGTGTCTGAGATCACATCCGGATCACTTAATAATTCATTTAACTTTTCATAACGTGCTTCTAATGCTTGTAATTTATCTAACACGGTGATTCACCTCATTTATATTTATGTCCGTTATTTAGCCTACCCTTTATTATATAACAGGATCTCCTCTCAGTCAAAAGGTGTTGTGCTTTCGTTTCCGTCTGTTGAAGATATTGCATCACTTTTTTGAACACTCCTTTTTGTGATTGCCTCCGTCTATCCTTCACAAACAGAAAATGACTTTAAGTGACAATCAATCACTTAAAGCCATTTTAACTAGCCTCTTTTTATAAGAAGAAGAGCATGGATAGGATAAACATGAACACGACACCACTTAACATTGGCACAGCTGTTCTTTTAACAATCGCCAGTGGCGTGACTTTTAATGAGCCTGAAATAATCATAATAACCGCCGCAACAGGAGAAACCGCACGTAATAGGTTTCCGGCTAGTCCCATAGGAACAGTAATCGCAATCGGATTAATACCCGCCGCGTCAGCCAGTGGCACCATCAGTGGGACCATCGCATAAAACAGCGCCACACCACTGCCACTAATAATAACAATAAGGGCCGTTAAAGCGACAAGAATCAGTGGTAAGATAAAGCCTTGACTTGAGGCATCTGCACCAAGCATCGCCGTTTGTAGGGCATCAATCAGACCAATGGATTGTAACCCGCGAACAAAGACAGAAGCCGCGACAAGTAAAGCCACAATCGGCATCGCCCCGCCCATACCTTTAAAGAATGTTTCCGTACTGTCTAGGACGGGCTTCATTTTACGTACGCGTACCATTTCGCAAAGAATCGCCACAATTAATGACAGAATCGTCGCAATCTCAACACTCAGCGCGACTTGAATTCCCGCTAATACATCAAGCATAAAGACCGTGATTAGTAAAATAATCGGTAAGACTGGAAGCAAGCCGTAAACGGTTTTATACAGTTTGCCACCTTCAATCGCTTCAACTTCTTTAATCTCGACATCCTCTGTCTGGTTTAATTGACGACCGTCTTTCTTATCAGAATGTTTTTGCCAGAAGTAATGCACGACCGCAATCAGAATCAACGTTGGAATAGAGACAATCGCATGATATTTTAATACATATTCTGTAACTGTTAAGCCACTAAAGTTTGCGTACGTCGCGAGTTCATTCGCAACCGCCACATTATCGCCACCTAACGGTGTCGGAATAATGGTCGCCGCTGTCGCGATTAATGCCCCAATCGTTAAGACTGGCATTTTCGCTGCGCGTAAAATCGGGTACAATGTCGCAAGTAAAATAATGGCTAAGTTAGACGCACTCGGAATAACGAGTGATAATAAGTTACCAATCAGGAACACAATCGGGACTAAAATGTAAACGTTATTAATTTTCTTTAACGGCTTCGTTAGGACACTGACTGTCACGTCATTGGCTTTAATGTGTGACATGTAAGCCGCATAACCACCTAACATTAAAATAATAAAGCCTGCACGTGTAAGCGTTGATTTAAATGAATCAACGACAGCTAAAATGGGATCAATCCATTTAAAGCCTGTGCCTTCTTCAATACCTACAATATCGTTACCTAAAAGCATCGCAATCATCATCAGTAAAATCCCCATAAAGAACAAGGTAATCTTAATATCCATCTTCTTCGCTAGCATATAAATAACTAAAGCAACGGAAAGAATTGCCGAAAGGTACATAATGATATCTGTCATAATAAACACTCCATTCTATTTGTTAGATTATATACACGTTTTAATTGAATCAACAAACCATTGTCTAAAAGCTTCACCATCAATATCTGTACAAACAGTCGCATTCGGTTCTTTTCCGAGGTAACCTTTCAAATCAACGACCGTACATCCTTCAGTTAACGCGCCTTTTGTTTCCACATCTACAAAAGTATCGACGGTGGTAAATAACTCAGGCTTTAATAGGTAAGCAATCGCACAGCTATCGTACATTTTTAATCCCGTCTGCATACTCCCCCCGCGGTAATATTTAAACAGGTGATAAATCATTGTGCCGGTTTTATTTAAATCTTTAATCTTTTCACTATCTTCAGGTAAAACAAGCGCTTTCATTCCAACATCAGACCCGCCATGACAATCGGTAATCCACTCATAAAGACGATCTTCGCCGCATCTGGGTCGAAATAAATATTAAATTCTGCCATCACACCTTTGTTTCCTCGTGTGACTGACCCACCCATTAAGACGATGTCTTTAATATTCTGTTTGACTTCTGGATAGACTTTTAACAGTAAAGCAATATTTGTGAGTGGTCCAATTGGTACAAGAGTGACTGGTTCGTCGCTTGCGAGAATCACGCGTCTCATTGCGGTAATCGCATGCTCATCGAGTAAGGAACGTTTTGACGGGGGATCAAATTCAAATCCTTCCATACCGCTTAGTCCGTGGACCGAGCTTGCGTCACTCATTTCTTTTAATAACGGCTCCTCTGCTCCCATTGCGACAGGGATATCTTTCTCAACGTAATCAAGAATCTTTAATAAATTATCTGTCACATTATCTAATCCGACATTCCCAGCAACCGTTGTCAAAAGCTTCACATCTAATTTTTCACTAAATAAAGCAATCGCAAGGGCAACCGCATCATCAATCCCTGGGTCTGTGTCAATAATAATTGGTCGTTTTGTCATTATAATTCCTCCTAGTTTTTTTGTTATTTATGTTAAACACATCATTTGTGTAAAAACTTCACCATACCGGCACCTAAGCCGTCATTCGGTCTTTGGATAAAGCCTAAGTGTTCATAAAATCCCTCTGTACCTGGTGTCGCCATCAAGCGATATATGCCCCGTCACAACCGACCATGTCAATATAGCCGTCAATCTCGTTCATAATCATCTTACCGAGTGATTGACGTTGATAGTCTGGGTCGATCACGACATCTTTAATAAAGAAAACAATCCGGCCATCTCCTACGACGCGGCCAATCGCCACGGGCTTATCTCCATCAAAAATGACGATGGAAAATAACGTATGCCGCAAGGCTATGACCACATCTTCATAAGCATACGGCTTGAAAGCGACTTTATTTCTTAGCTCAATATATATGTCAGGTGTCAGTGTATGCGTTGTCACACGAAAGCAGTCAGTTAACATAGCTTTCGTCTACCATTGCTTGTAATTCTGTTAAATGAGGCATCGCGCTTTGAGCCCCTAACTTCGTTGTCGCCATACTAGCCGCATACACCGCCATTTTTAAGGCTTCTTTCAGTGGAACATCTTGAGCTAAGAAGTGTGCCAACGCACCATTGAACGTATCACCCGCACCGGTCGTATCAACGACGTGTATTTTTGGCGGCAAAATCGCGACTTCCTCACCTTCATCGTAAAAAGTAACCCCTTTATCACCACGGGTGGTAATAATTTTTTGGCGTTTCTCATCATCTAACGTTGTTTCTTTCAACATGAGTGCCAGTTCATGTTCATTTGGTGTGAAGTACGTCACCATCGGCCACCAATGATTCGGAATCGTTCGGTACGGTGCTGGATTTAAAATGACCGGAACACCTGCTTCATAGGCAATTTCGAGTGCCCGTTCGACTGTATCGTTTTTCACTTCTAACTGGATCAGTACGAGCGTACTCTGTTTAATAATGTCTTGGTGACGGTCAATATCAGCGGGTGTTAAACTATAGTTTGCCCCAGGTGTGACGATAATCGCATTATCCTCTTCTGCGATAGTGATTGAGGCGGTTCCTGTGTGATGTGTAACCCGTTCCACATTGTTCGTAGAGACGGCTTGTTTCTCTAAGTAAGCTAAGTACTCATCACCAAACGTATCTTGTCCTACCGCGCCAATCAAGTTGACTTTGCTGCTTAATTTAGCCGCTGCCACCGCTTGATTAGCACCTTTACCTCCATAGGCTTGACTAAAGCTTTCTCCAATAATCGTTTCGCCTAACTTAGGATAGCGATCCGCCATCGTAATAAAATCAATATTTAAACTTCCTACTACTGTAATCACGTGTAAATCCCTTCCCTTCACTTGGTTGATTGTCTATTTTTATATGTGGCTTGAAATTGATAGTGTTTTTGCTGTTCTTTTTTCTGAATCAAATCTAACACGAGTTGGGTTGCAGCTTGTGCGAGTGATTGAATCGGTTGAGCCATTGTCGACAGTTCCGGTGTAATCACTGTGCCCCAGTCAATACCATCAAACCCGATGACAGCGATATCATCTGGTACGCTTAGACCGAGTGACTGAATGACTTTAATCGCCCCAATCCCCATCACATCATTCCCCGCGAAAATGCCATCAATGTCTGGATACTTTTCTAATAAAAGTGCTGTTTGTTCCATCGCGGTTGTTAAATCATACTCCCCTTCAACAATACGAGGGGTTTTATTTTGTTCTTTCATCACATCAAGATAACCTCTTAATCGGTGCTTGGATGTATAACTGTCATGCGGACCAACGATATGGCCAATGGACTGACACCCTGAATCAATTAAATGCTGCACCGCTTCTTTGGCTCCTTGATAATTATTAACGGTCACCGATGGAATGTCTTCATCAAGAAATTGATCGAGTGCGACAATCGGAAGCGTTACTTTTTTTACGTCTTCTTTCGTTAAATGATTCGATACAAGCAATAAGCCATCAATGTACTTCGCTTCTAGCAAGTAAATTAATCGTAATTCTTTATCGACATCATTGTTGCTGTTAAATAGTAATAAATCATAACCCGCTTCTGTTAATTCTTTTTCAATCCATTTCACTAATTGCGGAAAGTATGGATTCGCAATGTCAGGTATAATGAGGGCGATCGTATTAGAAGCTTTTTTAAACAAGCTACGCGCTACCGCATTAGGTGTATAATTCAATTGCTTTATCGCCTTTTCAACTTTTTCACGTGTATCTAGATGGACATACCCTTGATTATTCAGTACACGAGAGACAGTGGCGACTGACACTCCTGCAAGTTTTGCGACTTCTTTGATTGTGGCCAAAAACAACATCTCCCTCATGTGTAATCGGTTACTCATTTAAGTTAAAAAATATGTAATCGGTTACAGGTACTATATTAAACGATGTGTTTTTGTTTGTCAACAACTTTTTCGTTTTTTACGCTCCTCGCCCTAAAAACAATTTAAATCTGTCGTAAAATGAGATGAATAATCCCATTAGATATTAAAACAGCCATGGAGATACGCTATATTTATGAGTGACTAAGTTAATAAGTTAGGAGCGCTCAGCATGACTCAACATCATTCTACCTCAATAAAACGCACATTTAAACACTTACCAGATATCGACCGTGGCAAACTTCAAGCCATGCATCGATCTGATCTATACACTCAAAAGGAAATGGCTGATATACTAGGAGTGAACTCGATGTTAGAAACATTGAGTTGCCTCGAAAAGCCAGTTTACGACCTCGGCTTAAACAGCCAACCAATGCACATAGAACGAAAAAACGTAAGCTCGGTCGCAGTATCGAATAACGCGATCCCGCTGTTTTAACGCGAGAAGAATTCGGACACTGGGTACTAGATTTGGTCATCTGTAAAAAGACCAAAGGCCAATCTGTTATTCTGACGTTACTTGAAAGACAAACACGGCACTATGTTACCAAGAAGCTGTGAAACAAATCATCAGTGTACATCCGGTAAGCCATACTTATGATTATCAAGGAACACGAGCCCCAAAATTTCAAAATGTTTACGACAGATGACGAATCTAAATTCGCAACACTAAGCAAATTAGAAGATACTTATAAGCATATTGGCGTGTTTTACGCACATGCTTACGCTTCTTGAAAAGAAGGCGTGAATGAGTGTCATAACGGCATGCATAGAGAGTTCATACCGAAAGGAATGTCGATCCAATATTTGATTTACAAACGATTAAAACAGTGCACATATGCTTTAAACAAAAAGCCAAGACATACGCTGGAGTATGCTTGTCCGGGAAAACTATATGAACAGAAGCGTCAAGAGCACGCCACAAGGCGGTGGTTAGTATGGCATGAAAATCAAGAATCCCTATCGATTAAAACACTATAAGTACAACTTTTTAAATATATTAGAATATCTTTTAAAAACAGTTTATGCATTTGACTTTACAATTCAGGACTTTAAAATAATATTCAAACAAACTTATGCGATAATTTTACTGTATTTAAACTTTACCAACGATATGATATCATAATAATGGAGTATAAAATGTCATATTAAATACAAATTCAAGTCGGTAATGACGCTATATAATTTATTAAATAAAAAGTTAAACATTTTAAACATTAAATTGCATAACTATTATATGTTTTAGAAAGGTGGTTCACTAGGGTAGTGTCAAGATTATAAAAGTAGAATATCATTTGATATTGTAAATCGATAAAAATAAACTAATAGAATCAAACGTGGAGGTTACTATGTTTAATGATTATCATAAAGTAAAAATAAACTATAATCAATTAGAAGATCTGATTTTACATGATTCACCATTTTTTTTATCAGTAGATGTTAACAAAATACCTTTTGAATTTTTGATTAATCCTAACCCTGTCAATAAAAGAGCTATTATTTTCGGCTCTGGTGCTTATAACCCCCAAAAATTAAGTCCTCCAATTTTCAATCGCTATAGTTGGAAAGATGAGTTCAATTGCACAACCATATATTATAATGATCCTACACTTTATCTAGAGAAAGTAAATTTAGGATGGGGATATGGAACCGAGAATCATCATTATCTCAAAACTATTTCCGAGATACTAAAAATATTATTAAATAAGTTAGAAATAACTCAATCTGAAACTCTATTTTACGGTAGTTCAGGAGGTGGATTTACAAGCATTGGACTTTCTACGATGATTAAAAAATCAAAAGCACTAGTCAATAATCCACAGATTTTCATAGACAATTATTATGAAACAATTAGAGGGAATTTAAAGGAAGCCGTTTATAAGTCCAGAAATGCTAAATTAGATCAACATAGATCCAATTTAATTTATCTATTTAAACTAGAGAACAATATTCCGGAAATTTTTTATGCACAAAACATTACATGCAATCACGATGTAAATAAACATCTATTACCTTTTATAAAAGAATTAACCCAAATAGATTCCACTCTTTTTAAACAAAAAATCAGAATTCACCTTTACTCGAATAAAGAAGAAGGACACACACCTATGAGTAAAGAGGAAACACTAAAGATCATTAACGAAATAATTTCATTACCTTCAAATCATTAAACGTATACTTATAGTATGATATTTATCTTCGCAAAATGTTCTAGGTACTTAACACATTAAACTTAAAGACTTATTGTAAAATTAGCTGTACAATCCAACGAGAAATAAAAAATCAATATGAATGAGCTATATATGATTCAATATCATTCTACCAAAGTAAAACGGCTCGCCTCCTTTTCGCGGTGATATAGCGATTGAAAAATCAACTATATTCCATTGCGATATGGAGGTTTTATTCATACTTCGCAGCAACTTTACTGAATCAGCAGTATAAGTAGGATGGTTCTTCAAGAATTCCAAAATATTAAACGATATCTTTTTATTTGCCAACAACTTTTTAAACCCTTTTTTCTTTTATGATCCTACTTTATGTCTTACCACTTCTGTCAATTGCCCTGTGCGTCTAAAATGTACTGAAAAACAAATACGTAGAGCCCCCCATTCTATCTACTAATGACATGGTTGTATAATATTTAGTGATGGTGGAGGGGTTTTTAGTAAAGCCAGTTGGTCACATTCTTATACGATGCTTGAATATAATTCTAAATGCTATAGCCAACGAGTTGTTCCAATAGGGAATCCAGCTAATTATGTTCCACTATTGCCTATGCAACAAAGACTTGAGCATCTCGCTTTGAGCGAATGGTCATCTCCGAGTGGCATATTTATCACAATTAAGATTTAAACGCACGTAATCTATTAAAGTCGAAGCGATAAGACTTCTAATCAAAGCGACTTCTGGGATAATCTGATAAAGCAACTTTCAGTTACACTGATTTTCTCAGGTATTAACCTCACTTCAAACAGATCACAGGGTCGTTAATTAAGTGGCGTTGAATTCATTTCACTTTTAATCCCCCATTTACTTGGGGAATTTAGTAATCTATGATTAGTTTGCGGATTATACCAATGGTGTGGACTATTTTTGTAGAAGACTATTTTGTTAAAAAAAAGAGAGGATGGGATGTTTGAAGCGAAAGTGGCTATTGTCGCTTTAATTATGGAATCATTTATAATTACGCCATTGAATCATTATTTAGCTTTTTAGATAGCGTCGTTTTCAAAAACATTCATGTCATTCATGATGATCATAAGGTTGATTACTTCTATTATTAGTTGGCAGAGTAAAAAGTTAGCCCCTCCCCTTAGACATGTGTCTGTCCCAAGAGATGGGCTACCCTTCTATTTACGGTCGTTTAACGACACATTCAATCTCAACATCGGCACCTAGTGGTAGTTCATACACCGCCACACACGTTCTTGCTGGAAAAGGTGTATGAAAGTACGTTTGATAAACGTTATTCATATCATTGAAGTGTGTCATCCCCGTTAGATAGACATTAACTTTAATGACATCATCAAAACTAACACCCGCTTCTTCCATAACGTCTTCTAAGTGCGCAAAACATCTCTTCGTTTGCGTGGTGATATCACATGTTTCCCCGTTATAATCTTTTGCATTGTAGGCTGTTTGACCAGAGAAAAACACGTAGTCCCCCGCATCCACTGCATGTGAATAAGTCCTGATGACGTGATTGTTTTTCCCGTATACGTTTTTCTTGTCACTGAAAACACCTCCTTAGATTTCATTATTAACCTTTTCAATTTAGCCTTTAGCTAAGCGACAGGCACTTATCCTCTTAATTCCTTATGGTAATCTCTCATAATATTATTCTTTTAGCATGGCTAGTAATTCTTGATAACCCAGTTCTTTCGCATAGTCCGCGGCTGTTTTACTTTCATGATCTCTTAACGTGCGATCGGCGTTATAGCTTAATAGTACTTTAACGATGTCCTGATACAGCTTAGAGCCGTCTCTTAAAGCGACCGCTTCAATTAGAGCCGTGTAACCGAAATTATTTTGATGATCAATATCAACTGCGCCATCCGCTAAGAGTAAACGCACGTTAGCTAAATGTCCTTTTTCAGCTGCTGGGATAAGCGTATTCCCACCATAGCGATTGTAAACGTGTTGATCAGGTTGGCTATTTTCGATGATGAATGCTAAAATCTCAGTCTTGCCTTGTGCTGCGGCGTATAAATAAGCACTGTCTTTGATGTGGTCTTGTTGATTAACATCGGCACCCGCTAAGATTAATTGTTTTGCGATGTCTATTTGGTTGTGATGTGTGGCAATCAGTAACGCGCTCTCTCCGCGCTCATTTTGTGCATGGATGTCATAGTCCTTACTTGCAAGTATCTCTTTCACCTTGTCTAAATCATTTTCTTGAACGGCTTGAATTAACTGTTGTGGTTGTTTGGTCATGTTATGTCGATGTCCTTTCTTCTTTAACATTTTTTCTATCACCGTCTGTACTGTCTACTGTCAGTGTCCTGTTTCAACCATACATGACGGGTGATTTTTTCATCCTCAGATTTTTTCATAAAGCCCTCAATGAAAAGCAAATGACCTTACGGTGTCATAAGACTGATGCCCAACTAGTCAGAACCAAACAAAAGATGGCACCCGCTTTTCATTCAGCTAACATCCTTTACTTATACTTTTTAAACGAGCCCATAAAAAATTCATTCATCTGATTATTCAAGTTTAAATTAAATTGATACTATTTGCTAGGTAAAAGCTTTAGCGGAAGAACGTCTTTTCCAATAATCATCATGGCGTTCATGGTTGTTAAAGTCATTATTTCAAACACAAAAACAGAATCATTTCGTCACTTTTAAATCACTTCTAAAAATCTTCAACGTCCACACATTATTTGTTCAGGTATATTGTCTGTTGAAGGTTTCAGATATTGGCGTCAGCACCTAATCATTAACGATATTTTATTAGATATATATATCGTTAATGTTTACTTTTTCTACATTTAGATTATAATATAAATATATTATAATCTAAATGAGGTGTTAAAATGAAAAAGCCATATGCGTTACCCCTTCTTCCCATCACATTTGACGCAGAATCTGAACTTAGTTTTTATAAGAAAGTCGTTGAAGCTTCATCAATGTTGGAAAAGCTAAAACAAAAAATGCGTTATTCATTAGTCAGTGAATCATTTCTGCAACTGATGACACTGCAGGAATCTGTTCAATCTACGAGAATCGAAGGAACACAAGTCACTTTTAGTGAGATGCTTGAAGATGAGATCGATCAAAAAGAAGATTGGGAAAAGATAGAAGTAAGAAATTATCAAAGAGCATTAACCATCGGAATAGAAACGATTCAGGCAGGCTACCCTTTATCAGAGCGTTTAATTCGTGATATGCATAACACCTTAATGAATGACGGTCGTGGTTCTACAAGTGCTAGAGGGGAATATCGGACGATCCAGAACTTTATCGGACCTACAAATGAAATAAAAGACGCCTCATACGTTCCGCCTGAACCACAATTAATGAGTGAATATATGGCCAATTTAGAACGATACATTAATGGTCATCCATACATGGATGAAGACAAAGACAATCTTCATCCTTTAATTAAAGCAGCTATCATTCATGCACAATTTGAATCTATTCATCTTTTAGACGGGAATGGTCGATTAGGTAGAATTCTCATCGTCCTTTATATGCTGCAATCAAACATCATCGATTCGCCATCTTTTTCCTAAGTGAAGCACTTGAAAAAGAAAAATTCAAATACTATAGTATGTTAAACGGGATTCGAGCGATAAATATACCTAAGCCGGATTGGCATAGTTGGATCACTTTTTTTCTTGATGCAACTATTCGAATGGCTAACCGACAAATTAATAAACTTGAACAAGCAGAACGATTATTTGAAGAAGGATTAAAAAAAATAAGACAACCCTCTACAGAAAAAGTCTGGGGTGCTCTATTTAAGTATCCGATCACAACAGTTCATCAAATAGAAAAGGAGACACAATTAGCACCAGTAACCATCCGAAAAAGTCTCAATCAACTCATTGAATTATCCTTCATTTATGGAGATGACAAAAAAAGAAATAGACGATTCTTTCATTATGACCTTATTCGCATTATCAACGACTAAAAAATACCACCATCACGTCACGATATAAAAAACACCGCTACATGAAGGGTTCGGTCTTCTTGATTTAGCGGTGTTTTTATGATGTTTTTTAAATGACTAAGTTTAGTTAGACAGCACGCGTTAGCAACACATATTACTTCGTTTTTGTTTCTTCCCGAATGATTTTATGTTCAACGGGTTTGTTTGGCACGACGTGACAATGGCGACACCGTGGTTCATATGATTCACTCGCACCGACTAAAATAATCGGGTCATCATATGACGCAGGCGCATCGTTAATTAGGCGTTGGGTTCGTGAGGCAGGTGACCCACACTGCGGACAGATCGCATTTAGTTTCGTGACCATTTCACTCATCGCCATGAGTTCTGGCATGACGCCAAACGGCTCGCCACGGAAATCCGTATCAAGACCTGCGACAATGACGCGGTGACCCAGATTGGCCAGTTGGTCGACAATCGATACAATCGCCTCATCAAAGAATTGAATTTCATCAATCCCAATCACATCAATATCATCCGTAATATGATCTAAAATATCGGTTGCTTTCTCAACAGGACGGGCAAGAATAGAGTTACCATTATGGGAAACGACAGACTCCTCATGGTATCGATTATCAATCGCGGGTTTAAACACACGCACCGTTAAATTACCATACGTTGCCCGTTTAATCCGGCGGATGAGTTCCTCTGATTTCCCTGAGAACATACTGCCACAAATAAGTTCTACCCAACCACTTTGTTTCATAATATACATACCGGTTGCCTCCTAAAGTCGTGTTGATTATCTTTGTATCTCTTGATCTTCATTAATTATGTTAGTTTTTATTATTGGTTGTATGATCTCATTCTAATGAAAATGAACGTTAACAACAAAATAAAAACAGGCAAAAGTGATCTGCCTGTTTATACGTTACCTTTAAGTTAAGAGAAGCCATCCAAAAAGGATGGCTCTTCTTTAGCGCACACGACGCTTGATTAGTTAAGGTTATATTTTTTCTTGAAGCGATCCACACGGCCACCAGCTTTGTCAGCTTTTTGCTTGCCTGTGTAGAATGGGTGAGAATCTGAACTAATCTCAACACGGATTAATGGGTAAGTGTTACCATCTTCCCACTCAATAGTCTCTTCTGAGTACTTTGTTGATCCTGTTAAGAACTTGTAGTCAGAGCTTGTATCAAGAAATACAACTTTACGGTATTCTGGGTGAATGCCTTTTCTCATGTCTCTTACACTCCTTCTGCCCTGAATCCTTAGAAACAGAGTTAAATTTTCGCTCGCTTACAACACCAACGTGCTCCAAACGGCATTTTTTCATACGTTAAGATTATAACAGCCTCATCGAGGCAATGCAATATAAACAACAAAAAAGTTTAGTTTTTGTTTTTACGTTTTAGTTCTTCAAAGATGCTTTGATACAGTTCTTCATTATTTTTCGTCTGTTTAAAGCGACGAATAAACCGTTCAACGAAATCAGGTGAATCTTGAATCGCTTTTCTGATCATCCACATCGCTTCTAACTGGTCTTCTTTCAGCAATAATTCTTCTTTACGTGTGCTTGAGCGCGCCAAGTCAATCGCAGGGAAAATTCGGCGCTGCGCAAGTTACGATCAAGATGAAGTTCCATATTGCCCGTTCCTTTAAATTCTTCATAGATCACATC
Organism: Halolactibacillus sp. JCM 19043; assembly: GCF_001310395.1. NCBI lineage: Bacteria > Bacillati > Bacillota > Bacilli > Caryophanales > Bacillaceae > Halolactibacillus > Halolactibacillus sp. JCM 19043. The sequence continues at coordinate 14,007 of NZ_BAXD01000005.1, read as the reverse complement.
ATCCATACGTGAACCTGTCTCAACAAGCGCTGTCGCAAGAATCGTTAAGCTACCGCCGTCTTCAATATTTCGCGCCGCCCCAAAGAATCGCTTCGGACGGTGAAAAGCAGCTGGGTCAATCCCACCTGAGAGCGTTCGTCCACTAGGAGGAATCACTAAGTTATACGCCCGGGCAAGACGGGTAATACTATCCATTAAGATGACCACATCTTTTTTATGTTCCACGAGACGCATCGCACGTTCTAAGACAAGTTCTGATACTTTAATATGATTTTCTGGTACTTCATCAAACGTCGACGCCACAACATCCACACCAGGGGCAACGGAACGTTCAATATCTGTTACTTCTTCTGGGCGTTCATCAATCAGTAAGACGATCAGTTTCACGTCAGGGTGGTTTGACGAGATACTGTTGGCAATCTCTTTTAGCAAGACGGTTTTACCCGCTTTAGGCGGGGCCACGATGAGACCACGTTGGCCGAAACCAACCGGTGTCGCCACGTCCATAATTCGGGTAGATAATTGTTCCGGTTCAAGTTCTAAATGCATGAGGCGATCTGGATAGAGTGGCGTTAAAGCTGGGAAGTGTACCCGTTCTTTCGCCATCTCCGGGTCCTCACCGTTGACCGCATCGACATGAAGGAGACCATAGTATCGTTCATTTTCTTTAGGTGGACGGACTTTACCAGAGACTTTATCGCCATTACGTAAATCAAAGCGACGGATTTGGGAGGCGGAAATATAAATATCTTCTGCGCTTGGGGAATAGTTAATTGGACGTAAGAAGCCAAACCCTTCCGATGGAATAATTTCTAACACACCGTCCATAAATAAAAAGCCACTTTTTTCTGCTTGGGCTTTTAAAATCGCAAAGATTAATTCGCGTTTCGTTAATTTTGCATAGTAAGACACTTTAAACTCGCGCGCATGCGCATACAAATCTTTCAGTGTCATGGTTTCTAATGCTGAAATCGTTACTTCAGACACATTGATCATCACCTATTCTACTTATTTTTTTACATGTATGGAATCACACATGAACTTTGATTGGTCATCTTACCTCTCATATATGTTCATGATCGCTAACGTCACACTGACAAAACGTCCTAGTATGCCACTTCCGCTCAATAACAAGACTGTATGTATGCGTTATCTATTGATGACACAATATGGGATGTTCATTTTAACGACGGTTGAATGAATGTTAAAACTGGAAGAGTAATGATAAAAGAGGTTGTTTTTCAGTTGATACATAGCGAAGCTATCTCTTTTTGTTTATATTGTAGAGAATCATCAGACGTTTGTAAAGAGTCAATAAGTAAAACGCCCTAAAGACGGACGTCTTACTTATGAAACTTTTTATTAATTTTCTTGATAGGTATACATTTCTTCTTTAGACATTTTCTCGCGCCAGATTTTCGCCCCTAATGATTCGAGCTTTTCAATCAGGTTCTCATAGCCACGATCAATATGTTCTAAGCCAGTAATCTCTGTCACGCCATCCGCAATTAACCCAGCCACGACAAGCGCGGCACCTGCGCGTAAATCCGTCGCTCGTACTTTCGCACCTTGTAAGACAACAGGTCCTTGAACAATCGCTGACGCGCCTTCTACTTTGATTTTAGCATTCATTCGGCGCAATTCATCAATATGCTTAAATCGGGCAGAATAGATGGTATCCGTGACAATTGCCGTTCCTTCTGCTTTAGTGAGTAAGGCTGTAAAAGGTTGTTGCAAGTCTGTCGGGAAGCCTGGGTGAACGAGTGTTTTAATATCGACCGCCGACAGTTTTTGTTTCGGTCTGATAATAAGTGATTCTTCATCTTCGGTAATATCAATACCCATTTCACGTAATTTCGCAATAAGAGGCTCTAAGTGCTGTGGAATAACGTTATCGATATACACTTCTTCTCCTTGAGCAGCAGCCATAATCGTATACGTGCCTGCTTCAATGCGGTCCGGGATAATGGTATGGACACAACCAGAGAGTTGGTCAACACCTTCAATCCGAATCACATCGGTACCGGCCCCTTTAATTTTAGCCCCCATACTCGTTAATAATGTCGCAACATCAATAATTTCCGGTTCTTTTGCGGCATTTTCAATCACGGTTTTACCTTTTGCGCGCACAGCCGCAAGCATAATATTGATCGTTGCTCCTACACTAACAACGTCTAAATAAATTCGCGCACCTTTCAGCTCATCGGCACGTAAATAAATCGCTCCTTGTTCATTCGTCACTTCAGCACCAAGGGCTTCAAAGCCTTTAATATGTTGGTCAATCGGACGCGGACCTAAATGACAGCCACCAGGTAGACCAACAACGGCTTTTTTGAACCGACCGAGCATCGCACCCATAAAATAGTAAGACGCACGCAATGTTTTTACTTTTCCATTCGGTAACGGCATAGAAATCATGTTACTTGGATCAATCGTGACGGCATGGTCTTTCTTTGTTACCACACCGCCAATATCTTCAAGTAAGGCGCTTAATGTATCGACATCTGAAATATTCGGTAATCCTTCGATTGTGACTTCAGAATCCGCAAGAATCGTTGCTGGAAGGAGTGCAACTGCACTATTTTTTGCCCCACCGATATGCACGCGACCTTTTAGTTTCTTCCCACCTTCAACAAATAATTTTTCCATCTGTATATTCCCCTTTAAGTTCAATTATCTAGTTGTTTATTGTCTCATTATTTATTAGTTTTTACGGTTATGTTTTTTTCATACGACACAGAAAAATCCATGACATTTCCATTATACAAATAAACAGGGGAAGTTGCTAGTAAATATGGCTTTTCTCATGACTTTTTAATATTTTGTTTAAGCAAGGTACTTATTTTTTTTAAAAAAACTATGACTGATCTTCCTCATTGAACACTCTCTTAATCTAGCTACTTTTTGTCAAACCAATATAAACAGCACCCATTTAAAAAAGTGTGGGTGCTGTTTAGGCTGAATGAAAGGGTCATCAATCAGATTGTTCGCGCTTGTTCACATAGTGAATGTGTTGTTGCTGGATCAAGTCATAATGAATGAGCTGATCTTGGTCTAGGTCTTCTTGATCGAGGCTGACGGCCGAAATTTGGCTATTATTATACGTTTTGTAATAATACATGCCTGTATCAAGTGCCATAACGGTACTATATGTCGTTAAATCTAATCGGTCATTCGGAAGAATGACTGTCCCTTTGACCATTTTAATACGGTCTAACATATGAAACAGCTGGGTGACGGCTTTTGATTCCTCTTGTTCTTGTTTCGCATGCGCTTTTAAAAAAGCGGCTTGAACAAAACGCGAGGTCGGTGAGGAGTCACCAGGTAAGCCGATTGATCCCGCACCTTGACCAAACGGTGTAAGTGCGAGCGCATCATCAAAAGTGTTCACTGGTTGTTTTGGACTAAGATGGAGATAGTGGTTCAGGTTTGTCATATGAAAATCAAATGTCGGTTGATTCGTTAAGACACCTAAGGTGTCTTCATATATCTCTAACCCACGCGTGGTGGATTCAATCACCACAGATTCATGTTCATCACTTAAGATGAAATGCAACGGTTGAACAGGCAATCCTTCTTTAAAGGGCGTCGAAATGAACTGAATCGACTGAAGATAAGTCTTTGCTTCACGTACAGATGTTGATCTCCCTAAAATATACGGAATGATTTCATATGGTGTGATATTAATGTGATTGTCATCTACTTCGCCAAATACTTGCGACGGAAAGTTAAGTCCCGCCATCGCCAGACCATATTCATTCATCGCCTCACTAAACAGCGGCGTTCCATCGACAATACTCGCCATACCAATCAAAGCATGGTGTGTTGTTACACGTGGTTCATAATGAAAATCAAGTGGAAACTGTCTTGGTACAACGACAATGGTTTCCCCGAAATGATAATCCAAATCCATATTACGGCCAAAGTAGGTGCCGTGACTTTTCCATGTGATAACTGTACACATAAGCTCGCCTCATTTCTATTGATTAAGTATTGCATGCACACCTTAACGACTTAGAAGGCGTCGTAGAGTTTATCAAACAGACCTTTTAAAAAATCACCTAACTCATCATCATCTAAGACATGGGTCGTCTGATAAACACCCTCTGTGTTGACTTGGCAATGAATCGCATCGTCTTTGAATACGAGGAGATAATACTCCGTCATTGTGGCTGTTGGATCTTCCTCTATTGTTTCTTTAAAGATGTATCTTAATACAATCGATGACATCGCCATCTGTTTCGTCCGTTCTATGACGGCTTCTGTTAACTTTTGCGCATCGACCGGATCGTCTAAGCGCACGAGGATGTCCCGTTTGATTTGTTCGAAAAACGGTTGGTGTTGATTTATACCAGTGATTTCTACCTCAAAACAATCTAACATGTCCATGCTCCTCCCCTACCAATGACGTTTACTTCGGTAACCGTCTGGTCATTATTTAAGTTAAGTCTACTATATCATCAGCTTCATGACTAGCCAGACACTATGAGAGGTCTCTTTAATTTTTGATAACGATACGTGGGTGATGCTGACTCATTTTTAGATGCAAAAAAGCACTCACCCTAAAAGGATAAGTGCTTTTGATATACAAACTATTATGCTTTGTTTGAAGAACCGAATTCACGCATTTTACCAATAACAGTTTCTTTGATTGCATCGCGAGATGGTCCTAAGTATTTACGAGGGTCGATCATATCAGGGTTAGCCGCTAATACTTCACGTACCTTTTTCGTTTGTTGGATTTGGTTTTCAGTGTTGACGTTAATCTTAGAAGTTCCGTAAGAAATCGCTTTTTGGATATCTTTAGTTGGGATACCAGTACCACCATGAAGAACTAAAGGAACACCCGCAAGTGCGTTAATTTCTTCCATTTCTTTGAACCCTAAGTTAGGCTCACCTTTGTAAGGACCGTGTACTGAACCAAGTGCTGGAGCTAAAGTATCGATACCTGTACGCTCAACCATTTCTTTACACTCTTTAGGATCAGCATAGATGATATCACCTACAACGTCATCTTCTTGTCCACCAACAGTTCCAAGCTCAGCTTCAACTGATACGCCGTGGAAGTGTGCTAATTCAACAACTTTTGATGTTGTCGCGATGTTTTCATCAAATGGATCGTGAGAAGCATCAATCATAACTGATGTGAAACCAGCATGGATCGCTTTCGCACATTGTTCAAAGCTTGAACCGTGGTCTAAGTGAATCGCAACTGGTACTGTTGTACCTTGTGCTTCCATTACTGCTTTAACCATAGCGACTACGACACCGTAACCACCCATGTATTTCCCTGCGCCTTCAGATACACCTAAGATAACTGGAGATTTTTCATCTTCAGCTGCTTGAAGGATCGCTTGGATATACTCAAGATTGTTGATGTTGAATTGTCCTACTGCGTACCCGTCTCGGTTTGCGTCTTGCAACATTTTTGTCATTGATACTAATGGCATGAATTGTTCCTCCTTAAAATAGTTAAGAAATAAATGTAGTATAAAGCATATCTAACACAAATTAAACATGCTTGTATAGCCAGTCAATTACAACGTTTGATTGGTTACACTATAAGCATACCAATTTAAGCCCAAAGGTGCAAGACAAAGCTTGCCGTTGTAAGCGTTTACTCTTTAAAATTTCATCAAATTGACGATAAATTCATACCATTTCCCGAACATTTTTTTGTTTCTTACGTTATTTTATCCACTGAACACCACGTCGCCTGTGAGCGCTTCTTTAACGACCGCTTCCATGTCTTTAATACTAAACGGTTTTTCAATGAAATAAACCTGTTCACTCTCACTTAACTTACTTTTCACTTCATCAATCAACCCGCTCATCACGACAATCGGTCGTTGACTTTTTTCTCTTATCGCCTTAACAATATCCACACCTGTCATATCAGACAGTAAATAATCGGTAATGATGACATCCACCTCTTCATACACACAAAGCGCTTCCTTTCCCGTCTCTTTAAGGATGACGTCATACCCTAAATGTTGAAATAACATCTTCAACATCCCTCTAATTCCAGCCTGATCATCGACGACTAACAACCTCTTCATACATCATTCTCACCTTTCCGTTTAGCTAATTTTTAAACAAGCAAGTACTTTCTATACATGTATGTCTTCTCTTTCTTTAATATTCGTTTCCAATTTCAATTTCCCTGCTTATTTTCTCATTTTTTTCAAAAAACATTAAAATTATTCACATTTTCTCTCGGAAAATACAAAAAAGCTGATGATCGTCTGTATCATCAGCTTTTCGTGTCATGATTCACACTGTCACGTGTGAAGGTGTCTTACTCGTGTGTTTGTTTAAAACGAATCGCATGATCAATAAAACCTTTAAATAAGGGATGAGCATGCGTCGGCCGTGATTTAAATTCCGGATGAAACTGTGAGGCGACAAACCATGGATGATCTTTTAGTTCAATTGTTTCGACTAGACGTCCATCTGGACTTGTACCAGAAAAGATGAAGCCTGCGTTTTCCATCTCACTTCTATACGTATTATTGAACTCATAACGGTGACGGTGACGCTCATAAATTAAATCTTCCCCGTAAGCTTGTCTGACTTTTGTCGCTGACTGTAACTGACAAGGGTAAAGTCCTAACCTAAGTGTTCCACCGAGGTCTTCCACATCTTTTTGTTCTGGTAAAAGATCAATCATTGGATGGGTCGTTGTTGGGTTAATCTCTGCCGAGTGAGCATCTGAATAACCTAACACATGACGAGCATATTCAACCGTCGCCAGCTGCATGCCGAGACAAATCCCGAGAAACGGAATTTGTTGTTCACGGGCGTAACGAATGGCTTCAATTTTCCCTTCAATTCCCCGGTCACCAAAACCACCTGGGACAAGAATGCCATCCGCTGTTTTTAGCATCTGGGCGACCGTGTCTGTCGTGACCGTATCGGCATTAATCCAGTCAATCTCGATATCGACATCATTCGGATAACCGGCATGTTTTAATGCTTCCACAACCGATAAGTACGCATCTGGTAACTCTACATATTTACCGACTAAAGCAATACGTACCGTTCCGGTTAAATTAGCCACACGCTCCGCTAATTCAATCCATTCGGTCATATTCGGTTCTTCTGTCGATAGTTTAAAGTGCTCACACGTGATTTTATCTAATCCTTGGTCTTTTAACATGAGTGGGATATGGTACAACGTTTTAGCATCCCGTGACTCTATCACATTCTTGACGTTAATATCACAAAAGAGCGCAATTTTTTCTTTCATATCTTCGGTTACTTCTCGTTCTGAGCGAAGGACAATCACATCTGGTTGAATCCTAATGACCGCAGTTCTTTTACTGAGTGTTGTGTCGGCTTTGTTTTTAATTCCCCAGCTGCTTTAATATACGGTACAAGCGTCGTGTGAATATATAACACATCGTCTTTTCCGACATCCGACTTTATTTGACGAATCGCTTCTAGAAATGGCAGTGATTCAATATCACCGACAGTCCCGCCGATTTCCGTAATAACAATATCGGCCCCCGTTTGTTTACCTGTTCTAAATACTTGGTCTTTTATTTCATTCGTAATATGAGGGATGACTTGGACTGTCCCACCTAAATAATCACCCCGACGTTCTTTTCTAATCACACTAGAGTAAACCCTTCCGGTAGTAATATTCGATAGCTTAGATAAATTAATATCAATAAAACGTTCATAGTGACCTAAGTCTAAATCTGTTTCTGCCCCGTCATCAGTGACAAATACTTCACCGTGTTGATAAGGACTCATCGTACCCGGGTCAACGTTTATGTATGGATCAAACTTTTGAATCGTTACGCTAAGCCCCCGATTTTTAAGCAAGCGGCCAAGTGATGCTGCGACGATACCTTTCCCAATTGATGATACAACGCCACCTGTTACAAAAATATACTTTGTCATTGTTTTTCCCTCCATCTATTTACTATGTCTATTAAAAGAGGCAATGAAACAAAAAAATCGCCTCCCAAACAGCGGGAGACGAAAAAAATAGATCTTGATTGAGCCCAAGTAAAATTCTACGGTGAAACACGCATGAAATCAAGGTTTCTGTTATACTTATTTTGGCTTAAAACAATCGCAAAATGCGCTTAAGATATTTTTCTTCGAAATGAGCTTTAATTGAGCTATGAAATACACCTTCCTCATAAAATATTATTAATATTTATAAGAGCAATCAAAATAATGGTAACATTAAACATATAACGTATCCGTTGATTCGACACAAGAGGCGATAATTTCGCTCCTATCCAACCTCCTAAAATGCCACCAAAAACCATAATAATCAGAATGTCATACGTTTCAATAATAAATTGACCACTTGCAAGAAGAGAAATCACGGAAGCCATCTGTGCAAATAATATGATTAATACAGAGTGTGCACTCGCTTCCCTAGGAGACATAAAAAACAATAAATGAAGGATCACCACATTTAACGGTCCACCACCGATACCTAAAAAAGCAGACAATGCCCCTAGTAATAACCCTATTGTAAATATCAATAACTTGCTTATTGGCCCCTGTCTATTAATCGACGGCGAAAAATTATACATAAAGAAGATGATACCCATCACGACCACTAACATAAGTGATTGCATCTCTCCTAAATTCGGGAATAAATGTATCAGATACCTAAAAGATAATTGCCCCATCACACCCCCTATTATAGAACCTGAAGCAATCAATACTGTTAATTGACGATTAAACCTATAACCCGCTGTTTTTAAACTTAAACATAGAAACAACGGCCATTGATAAAACTGTGACCGATGATAAGATACTAATGGTTGCTAGATCAAAATCACCTAGTAAATCTAAAATAGGTTTTATAATCACCCCGCCACCAAGACCTGCAAGTGACCCTAGAAGTGTCGCGACTAATGCGACTAAAAAATATAAAACAGCCATAATAAACCCCTTAACTTTTTTCAAATGCTTGGTTGGTAATCCCCTTTACGTAACTGTTCTGCTAAAAATTCTAGTCTTTCATGACTATGTCGGAAAATTTGCTTATACCCTTCACAGAAATAATCTGTTGTTTGTAAATGTTGACTTCCTCTATTTCGAGGACAACCACCATGGCAGTATGTTAGAAAGTCGCAGCTCTGACACTGATCTGGTAAATTCTTTTTCATTGTCGAAAATTGTGCCCACGTCGGATGATTTATTATATCTTCTAAGCGATCTTCAGATATATGACCTAATTTATAATCCGGATGAATGTAAAAATCACATGGATACGCCTCGCCATTTTGCTCAAGTACTAGCATTTTAGGACAATGTTGATTCAGTTGACAAAACTCTTGCTTTTGATTCATATGGGCAGCAAGTGTATTTTCAAAAAAGCGAATCGAGACCTCAGGTTGACCAGCATTATACCATTCATCAAAGATATCACTCATAAACTTACCATACTCCATATCACTTATATGGTAGCGTGGTAAGTTATCAGGGTGTTGTGACATGAAGTCCATACAGGGAAGAAATTGAACATGCGTGAAATTTTGTTCCTTAATAAAGGCGTACATGTCCTTTGGTGAAGTGATATTCGTTTCATGTAAAACAGTTAAAATATTAAAAGGCACCTCACTTGCCTTTAATTCCTCAATACCACGCATGACGGCATCGAAACTACCTTGACCATTAGCAGTGACACGACGTTTATCATGCAAATGCTTAGGACCATCTAAACTTACTCCAACTAGAAAATTATGCTGTTTAAAAAACTCGGCCCACCGTTTCGTTATGAGTGTGCCATTTGTTTGAATCATATTTTGAACCACTTGACGTTCTCTTTTATATTTTTGTTGAAGTTCTACAACCGTCTCAAAAAAATCTAGTCCAGCTAATAGAGGTTCACCTCCTTGCCAGACAAATGGCGCGTACATTTGATTGACATCAAAATATTCTTGAATGAATCTTTCAAGCATGGTTAAATCAATCGTTTTTACTTTTCCTGGTTTCCCCTGACAGCGACTATAGTAACAATAATCACATGATAGATTACAAGCTTCTGATACTGTTTTTATCATCACCCCAGCCAGTTTATTCTTTAGTAGTGGCATAGGCTCCCCTCCTTCTATTTAGCTATCAACGCTCATTCGCTCATTTAATCAACACGCATAACGACTTCTAGTTGATATAATAGAAAAGCTTGTTTTTTCACTTCAATATGCTGTTTAATCCAAGAGGATATATCCTCTTTAGTTACTGGCTCATTCGCTTTTTGTGACAAGTCTTCTCTAAACTGTTCGCATATTTTTTGATTTTCTAGACTACGATAAACGGATAAATAAGCCTCTTTTAGTTGCTGGTTTAATAGTGTTATCCCATCTAATTCAATATGTTCAACCTTTATATTACGTTGTTGCTCTTGTCTAACATCCTCAACAGAATGAAGTTGATCTAACCCGTAGTAGCGATACAGTGATTCCGGTGCTTCATTGTCCATCATTAATTGCTTCATTTTTTGAATCATTGACCATTCTATCGTCGCATTTAAAATAGGGCGTTCTTGTTTAGGGTCGGATTGATAATGAAATAGTTTATGACCAAAACGCTGAAACTCTTTTCCAATAGGTGATTTCATCGGTACTTTTAACACATGGATGCCTTTTGTAAATGTAAAGGCATCTGTTAGACTCATGTCATCTAATTCACTAGCCATAAAGCGCCGGTTAATTCGCGTTGGCATAAGCGTATATTCATTTAGTTGATGCTCTTGACCTGGTACAGGTGCCCGCATATAGACGTATTCAGCATCCGTTATATTCAATATGCCACCAAAGACACCAAATAGACCCGCCTCATGAATGTCTTCACCATCTTCTATTATTTTTCTTAAAGGTTTTCCTTTCATATTTTCTGGTAGCTCGATGTCAAAGAAATCAAGAATGGTAGCCGGAATATCAATCGTTTGAGCAAGCTGATTAACTTCTTCACCACTTTTTTCTAACTGCGGGTACCAAATAAAGAATGGCAGATGCGCCACTTCATTATAAATCGGCATAATATTTTTTCCCCACCACTCATGTTCACCTAACAAAAGACCATGATCGGTATTCACAATTAACATAGTGTCTTCCCACATATGATGTTCATCCATAAAGTCAATAACTTTACCGAGATACGCATCACACATTGTCATCAGTGCTTGATAAAACTTCTTAACAAGCGCACTTTTTTCGGCTGAAAAATCATCATGACTATAAATGAGCCAACCATCAAAATCGTCTTGGGTTAAGCCGTACATGTTCAAGTATTTTTCCGGTACAAAAAAAGGTTCATGTGGATCAAATGATTCAATTTGAAGAAACCATTGATCTTCTGTCACATTGTTTTCTAAAAAATCAAAGCCAGCTTCAAATGTTCTCGCCATCGTATGCTCTTTTTCAGTTGGCATATAAGATCGATTAACAAAGTCTTGGTTGACGCTTGTGACTTTGCGTTGTTTTCCCTCCTCATCCATCTTATGATAGGCATCGATATGATAATTTTTTGTTACTCTTGCTTTCCAACTATCGCCTTCTTGTCCTCTAATCAATTCATACGTTGAATATCTTGGGTGATATGTTGCCCCTCCATCACGCCAATAATGCTTATGATCCGTAACTAGGTGTGTATAAATACCATTTTGACGCAGAATCTCCGGAGTAGAATCATCAAAGGGTTCAATAGGGCCCCATCCTCTGTGCAGGAAATTATATCGCCCTGTATGAAGATCTCGGCGCGCCGGCATGCAAGGCAAACTTCCCGCGAAAAAGTTATTAAATTGAACGGTCTTTTCTGCTAGTCGATCAAAGTTCGGTGTGTGAACGTCACTTTTTTCATAAGCATTTAAATAATTTCGCTTCAAAGTATCAAACATTATATTTATTACGCGCATATTCATTATCCTTTCTTAAATTAATAAAGCCTCTTGTCTCACTTTTTTTATAGATAAAGTGTGTCTTTGATATGAACCGATCAAGTCGTTCCTATAACATGGTCAACAACCCCTGTCGGTAAGGCATATGACCATATTGTCCAAAAGAAGATCACTTTTTGCAGTCATCTTCTTTTGGTTATATCAAGTCCTTATAAACCATTTATCTTGTGTGATCAAACAAGAATAATCACCTTCCAAATCCATCCGTTTTAGTTATTACTCTTTAATCCGCCGGTTTAAAAGATTTCTTTACATTAATGTATCTTCTTTCCTCTGCATCAATACTTCTACAAACGCATACTTGGTTATCTGGCCATTCTAGCCGTTTAATTAACGATAACTATGTCCAAATCCTTATCTATCTTAAGGAAAAATCAAATGATTTTTTATTGTATCCTAGTGATATTTTTTTGCTTTACCTACACCATAAGTTAAAATAAACGCGGCGATTAAACCGACGGCATAGCTTAACAAATAATTTATATAAGCGCCATTAGCAATTAACGGTAAAGCTGACATACCCGCAGCACCAATGGCTGATGCTTGAACATCAAGTAAACGAATCATCATACCACCAAAACCAGCACCAATAGATGCCGTAATAAATCCAAAGCCAGAGGGGATAACAACACCATACATCGTCGGCTCACCAACAGCTAAGAAGGTTGTTGGTATCGCACCTTTTGCAATCTCTTTAACCTTAGGATCTTTTGATAAGAGTAAAATAGCTAACCCCGCACCAACTAATCCAGCATTACTCATTACTTGAACTGTGAATATTGGTGTTGTCCCTGTTGTGTTAAGTAATTCCATATGAATCGGCGCTAATCCATGGTGAAGACCTGTAGCGATTAAACTTGGAAATACAGCGGATAAGACAAAGCCACCTAAAATACCACTAACGTCTAAGATCCACATAATTCCATCAATTAACAAATCGGATAGAAAACCTGCTATAGGCATAATCGCTATTAAATAAAGGCCACCTGTAATTAAAATAGTAAATGTCGGGGTGAGTACCACATCTAAAATATCAGGAATAAATTTTCTTAGAAGCTTTTGAATTTTTGCTAATAAAAAGACACCGAATATAACACCAAATAGACCGCCCTGTCCACTTTGAAGGCCTAAAACACTTAATTCTCCCGCAATCGTAATCGCACCAAGAATTCCACCTAGAATCATATCCGTTTTAAATACTCTTGCTGCCGTAATACCAATATAAATAGCTAAGAATGCAAATGTAGCGTTTCCTACAATACTTAAAAACGTACTAAATTCTAGAATTTTCCATCCATCAAGTGCCACTTGCTGTGCCGATAACACTTCTGTTGCTTGAATACCATCATTGATAACTTTCGCATCGGCCATTCCTTTAATAATGTTATTCACACCCATTGATACACCTGAAGCAATAATGGCAGGTAAGGCTGGTACGAAAATATTAGACAGCGTTTTCAAAAAACCTTGTTTTTCGGTTGGACTATCTGTATCCACACTAATATTTAATATATTTTCAAGTTCTGCCCGAATCTTTTCACTTTTACCTGGTCCAACAATAATCTGTGTCGATTCAGCTTGGTTGATTCCTTGAACGCCTGTCAAATTCTTGATTTCTTCTAAATTGACTTTAGATAAATCTTTATAATTAATCCGAACACGCGTCATACAATTAGTGACATGATTAAAGTTATCTGATCCACCCGAAAGGTTTATGATCTCTTTTGCAATTAATTTATAATCCATCTTTCTTTCTCCTTTTAAAATCGATTAAGTCGCGCAACTTATTCTGAGTATATATTGAATAGCGGACATTTCCTAGCTCATACTTCAGTTTCGGGAAGCGGTTTCATCCGTTGGGAACAATCTATATAAATGCAATGAATGCAAAAAAAAGCCAATCTTCGTTCTATACTTTAACTTTAAAGCGAAGATGGTTATTATTACTGCGAAACTAATCGTGATCCTATTTTATCGTTTAAGAGCGAGAAGACACCTTCCTAAGTGCGTTAGAACTAGGTGAGTGATGAATCGCTTCTTTTTGAATATTTTTGAAGTGACAAACACGCATTCTA